>JBJFDX010000237.1:0-6900 GCA_051890235.1 Bacteroidaceae bacterium
GCCTATGCAAGATTATGGAGCAAGGTCTGGCATTCGAGGGACGTGATCCCTGGAAAACCTTCAACAGAATACGCCCTGCCATGGTGAGCAGCAGTTGGAAAAAAGCCAAGATGGAAGATCTGCGCAAAAACTTTGGTCTGTCAGCAGGAATGGAAGTTGCCTTCCATGGAAACATCCCACAGGCTTCGTTCCGTCTCAACGGGCAACCTGTTCCCCTCAACACCTTCCAAGGAACCCTCTTTGCCCCCGTATGTATAGAAGCATCAGCACCCGCAGGATATAACTTCAAGGGATGGATGCAGACAGATGCCGACAGCACCATTGTCACCACCAGCCACATTCTTACTCTGAAAGAGGATAATTCTGCCAAATACCAGGCGGTATTCGAACCCATCAAGGCATCTGCTCTCGCTCATGCAGGAGCACATCCTGTGGTCATCAACGAGGTGAGTGCACAAAACAGCATCTTCCAGAATGACCTCTTCAAGCGTGCCGACTGGGTGGAACTCTACAATACAACAGATGAGGATATAGACCTCACTGGAATGTATCTGAGCGACACACCAGAGAATCCATGCCAATATGCCATTACTGCCGCTGCAACAGCGGAAAGCAGCACACTGATACCTGCACATGGCTATAAGATTATCTGGATGGACAAGGTGACAGGAGAATCACAGCTGCATGCCTCATTTAAACTCAAGAATGCGGATGGGGCCATGCTCATGCTCACCTCTGCCGACCGCACCTGGAGCGATACCCTGCGCTACAACATGCATTCAGGCGAAGAAAGTGTTGGACGTTATCCCGATGGAGGCAAGCGTGTATATCAGATGAACCATCCCACCATAGCAGCTCGTAACTGGTTGACAGAGAGCGCCACATGGCTATATGGTGAGGATGTCAACTTTGATGACTCGGGATATCCCACAGGCATTCAGAAACCTTCAATGGCACAAACATCACCCATCATACGCACAGAATACTTCAGTCCTGACGGCATGAAGTTGCAAACACCTCAACGCGGACTGAACATTATCCGACACATCCGTCAGGATGGAACTATCACAGTGGACAAGGTTATCCTGTAACCTTGTCCCTAATATCCTTGGCCACAAGAGAACATACACAGGAATCACTCCATACGTTCTCTGCCGTCTCTACCATATCAATGACTGTAAATATGGGTAATATGATGCCCATAATGCCTATAGGAGCACCTTCTATGCCTGACATCAGCGAAAGCGTAAGGAAATAGCATCCCATAGGTACACCGGCATTTCCTACTGCCGAGAGCACAGAGATACCCACCCACAGCAGGAGCATGGGCAGAGAGAAAACCATCCCACCATTCTGCATCACAAAGAGCGAGGTCACGAGAATGAACGTGGCACAGCCATTCATGTTGATAGTGGTACATATGGGCAAGACAAAGCGAGATACGGATGGGGATATGCCCAAGTTCTTCTCTGCCGAACGTATGGTCACTGGCAACGTGGCAGCCGAGGACTTGGTGAAGAAGGCCATCATGACTGCGGGAAACATGGAACGGAAGGTACACAACGGATGGATACCACGTGCCAGCAGGAACAAAGGTAGCACAACAAAAATCTGCAGGAGATTTCCCCCAAGGATGACCGCTATGTACTTACCCAGTGAACCTACCACGATGCCCGCCGACACCTGAGTCGACAGCTGTGCAGCAAATGCCATGATACCCAGAGGGAGTATCCATATAATAGCATTGATGAGCGTATAAAAGAGTTCCTGCAATCCCAACAGAATTTGTTGCACCACCACAACACCGGCATTCGCTTTCTTTTTCAACAGATGTGCCAGAGCCAGTCCCACACATACTGAGACCAACAAGACCGACATGACATTGCCTTGAGCGAATGGCTCTATGACATTGTTGGGAATAGTTGCCAGAATATGATCGGAATAGGATACGGCATGGAGTGACTGCGGTACCACTGCACTGCCCTCATGCATGACATCCGCTGGAAGATTGCTAGGCGATATGATAAGGAAAAGTGCCAGGCCCACCAATGAAGCAGACAGGGTGGTGAGCAAGGTATACACGATGGTATGCTGGAATATCCCTGCAACGCCCTGCTTGTTGCCAAGACTGGCAAGAGTGGTGGTGACTGCAAGGGCGATGGTGGGAATAGCCACAAACTGAAAAAGCCGTGTGAAGACAGAGGCTATAAATGCGCACAGGACGTTGAGCCAACCAAGGCCCAACGTTCCCAAATATGCGCCCAGGAGCAGAGCACTGCCCCAAACGATGATTCTCTTCATTCTTATTTCTTTTTACCTTCAAAATGAACAGTTCCCACCATGCCGCCTGCATGCAGGAATGTAAAATCGAGGCTGTGTGTTCCACCTGGTCTGAAGACACCTTCCAACTGACCCGTCACAGAGTAAAGACCATTCATGCTGGAATAGGTCAGCGGAACCAGTTTGAGCGTATTACCGTCAGCACTCAGTGAGATGTTCCTGACCGTGGCACCTGGATAACCATATTTTCCTGATCCATCGGTAGCATTCTCAGAAGCCACATAGAAGGTGGGTTCCTTCACATTGACCGTACCGTCGGAGTTTACCGTCTCCACTGCAGACTCATCACCATTGTAGATAATTTCACTGGGAATACTGTCTCCCTCGGAGGTGATGGTAACCATCGTTCCAGTGGCCTTGCCCAGATACTCTCCAGGAATCGTTTCCGCTGTCAGGGGTGCATCACCATCATCATCACTGCTGCAGGCACAAACGCCAGCCATCACACTTGCTGCAAGCAGCACATTTACAAGAGTACTCTTCATAGTATCCTCCTTCTCTTAAATTAATAAACTTAGTTAACTTATCTTTTATTATCTGTTTATACCATATTTTTATGTCACACACGCATGGTCAGTCTCATGAGACATCCCCACTTCTATCTCTACAGCGAAAGAGACAGGTGTGCATATATGTTGCGTCCTTTCTGTGGAATCCGGTTCCAGTCGGAGTAGGTGGCATAGTCCTTGTCCAGCAGGTTCTCCACGCCAGCTCTCACCACATAGGACACGCGTCCCAGGCTGTGGGAGTAACTGGCACTCAGGTGAAGCACAGTGTAGGCTGGCGTAGGTGTTTCGCCATACCTGCTTCCGTAATGCACTTGTCTTCCATTGCCTTGCATGGTGACCACTGCCTCCCAGTGTCTCATAGCAAAGGTGAGGCGCGTGCGGTGGGCAAAGGGTGATACCAAGGGGAGGTATTCACCATCGCCATCTCTGCCCTGCGCATAGGACAACCGTGTGGTGCACTCCAGCCACCTCAAAGGCTTATATCTGGCTGTAAGCGATGTGTTGACCACACGTGCTGCACCCTGATTGCGGTATACCTTCACCCCCTGGCACCCCACTGTCATGGGCGATATGCGCGGCTCCAGTTCGCCTATGATATAGTTGGAGAAGAGAAAGGTGTTGGCGTCTATCTGCACATGGAGCACCCCAGCTTTCCCTGCCTGATGATGCCATCCTGCTGAGGCATTCAATTCAATGGCTGACTCATTGTGCAGATAGGGGTTGCCTATGTAATCATACTGGTCAAAGGTATTGTTGAGATAATACCCATAAGCCTCGGTAACCGTAGGAGCTCGGCTCCCCCACCCTGCACCAGCCTGCAGTTTCCATACCTTTGGGCTCCAGCAGTAACTGGCAGCCACTCTGCCCGTAAACTGGCTGTATTGTTTCCTCATGATGGGGAAGAAGACCCTCAGAGCATCATATCCCTCGCGGCTGTTGATACGCTGTTGCTGCCAACTGGCCTTTCCTGTCAGGTGGAGAGTCTGATGATGCGCCAGCGTGACTACGTCGCCAAGAGATATACCCTCGCACAGTGTGCCCACATCGGGCCAGGTGACCATGTACATGGGCGCAGCTCCACCTGGATACATGGTCATATCGGCAAAGAGGCGGTTGTAATACAAATCGGCATTAGCCGTCAGTTCATGCCTCACGCCATAGGCACGCAACATGCTGTACATACCGCCCGTCTGACTGCGCCCGGGCATATCCATATGTATCTCAACATCAGGACGATGCGTGTCATCCATCACATGCGTGATGTGGTTGTAATAGGCCTTTGTTTCCCAAAAGGAACTCCATGGCCCTCTCTGGGGCAGGAGCCATCTGTAAGAGAGTGAGGATATCACCCCCTGGGCGCGTGCCACATCCATGTTGAGTGCCGGATATCCCACGTTGGTTGCAAGGTCATAGATGAAACTTCCCTCAATGATGTGTCGCTCGGCCACACGGCCTCCTGCATTGACGAAAGCATTCGTCTTACGGAACTGAGAATAATCCACCTCATGTCCGCCTCCTGCCTTATAGTCACCGGCATGACGGTAGAAGATGCCCCCATTGGTGTAGAACGCATGTGTCGAAACAGCAGCATCGGCACCATACACCTGCATATGACCATTCCATTCATGTCCGGCGCAGGTGTTCAGTAGAAAAGGGTCTCCGTCAAAACCTGCCTTACGTAACTTGAGGTCCAGACTGCCACCAATGTTACCCGTTGCCTGTGGATTGCCAGCGAGACCCGAGTTAAGACTGATACGCTGCAGGTTGCCACTCTCCACATAGGATGTCACTGGATCCATCTTGTCCGTGCAGGCATAGAATATCTTCATACCATCGATGGTGGTGGACACGCGTTCGCTCTGCATATTATTAACCACTGGCTCCCAGGCATATGAGCCACGACGAATGAGGTTGACACCTTCCAGTTCCATCAGATGCTCCTCGATGGTGGCAGCCTGACCTTTGGCAGCACGCTTACCGCCTGTCTTCATTGCCGATGTGATGACCACCTCGTCCAGTGTCTTGTTTTCTTGCTGAACACTATCGGGGCTTTGTGTCAGTAGCGCAATCGCAAAAGTCACTGCTATCATAGGGTCACATCCAGTTTCACATCACTTGCCACCACATTCCCCTTGAGGTCTTTGATGGTGAGGCTCAATAGCCAGTAGCCCGTCATGGTGAGGTTGATGACACCACGGTAACTGCCGTCGGCCTGCAGGGTGAGTGGCTGGTTGTCGGGTGAGGAATGTCCACCCATATCCGGCATTGTGGGCACGAAGTCCACCACGAACTCCTCTTCGGCAAGCAGGTAAGGACTGGTGGCTTGAGCAGCTTGCTGAGAGATATACGCTTGAATGGTGTTGGTACCCATGCGCCACGAAAGAGGGTTGACCAGTGAGAGATAATACTTGTTTGCGTCATCCTTGAACGAAGCAGTCCACTTCTGCCCATCGGCCAGGGCATTGACTTTCAGAGGCACATCGGCCACATGAGCTACAGGTGCGCTGAGCACCTTAACGTCATAGGACAGTTGCCAGGTGTTCCCCTCGCCTGAAGGCATCAGGAAGGACACCCACCCTCGTTTTACAGCCTGGTAAGCATTGTCAAAGGATGTCACCTCGCTGCACACAGGAGTACTGTGCTTCATGCCCATGGCCTGCATATCCATCACAGGAACAATCTTGTTGATTGCAAAATTCTTAACGTAGTTATTGGAAATCTTCTTTGTAACCACGAAGTAGATGTCGTTGTATCCAGCATGGAAAGTACCATCGTTGCTGTAGGCAAACACATTATATTTGCCTTCCACCTCGGTGCACAGTGCCGGAATAATCATTTTGGTGCTTATGAACTTGTACACCTGTAACGCTTCCTCTGCCGAGCAGCAGTCCACATCATCGGTGATGATGATTCCGGTGCCCTCTATCTCACCCAAAGCGTCATCGTTGGTATTGCAGGAGGTAAAGGATACAAGGGCAGCCAGCATCACGCACATGAAACACATGGATGAACATATCCGTGACTTACTCTGCAACGGATGTACACTGTCCTGTGTATAATGGGTAAGTGCTGATGTCGTGTGCTGGTTTTTCATAACTGCTATATACATTATATATATGTAATTGATAAACGGAGGATTAAACTATAAGTGGTGAAACAACCACTTTTCCCCTTATTTGTGATTGAAATATTTATTTGGCAGGTGCTAAGACCTTTAACTGGAATGATATGGGAGAGAAGGAGCGTTGCGGTACACACACCTGCCGTCAGGTGCTCCACAGGGGAGTGATGGCTGTCCGGCTGCATGTAGCCGCAACGCTTCTCGTCAGGCTATCTGTCTGTCAGGAATCAGAAGCCAGGGTTCTGTGGTGTGATACCCAGGTCCTCGCCAGAGAGTCCTGTGGGTATGGGCTGGCGATAGTTACGACCACGAACATTGTTGTACTTAGCCACCAGATGATTGTGCAGCTTGGTAAAGAATGCCTTCTCATCATTGGTATAAGTAAGTTTGGTTGCCCAGTCGTCAGCGAAGTGCTTGTAGTTGGCCACCTTCTTCACACTCTCGTTGAGGTCCTTCCAGCGATAACTGTTGAGGACAGAGAACTGTTCGTAAGTGAACTCATAATCCCACTCGCGCTTGATAACATCCAAGTTGAGTTCTGAGGCCTGAACGCTATTGATACCTGCACGGGTGCGCAGACGATTGAATGCGGAAACGGCCTGTTCGGGGCGACCCAACTGTACCAGAGCCTCAGCCTTGGTGAGAAGAACCTCGGCATAACGTATCTCTATGCGGTCAACGGAATTCTGATTAATCTCCAGGTTTTCGGCGTTTTCATAACTTTGGTCAACACCCTTACCATTGATGGGGGTATAAACGGGTGAGTAATAATGATAAACCTGACCATCCTGAGGGTTGCGTAGTTCTATGAAATAGGTCTTGGCCAGACGCTTGTCATTGGGCTGCTCTGCTTTCCAGTCATCATAGAGGTTGTCATCAGCTGCCTCGGTATGGTTCTGTGCATACCCCTGACCGTATTCACCATTCTGG
>JBJFDX010000238.1:0-1914 GCA_051890235.1 Bacteroidaceae bacterium
GTGTGCAGGTAACCTGCCCTTCTCTTTTTACTGAAGAGGTCAAGGTCAGGTCATGCGTGCAGGACATAAGAAATATAAAAGAACATGAAACTGTCCCAGTTTAAATTCAAGTTGCCTGAAGAGCGTATTGCTCAGGAGCCCGCGCGTTTTCGTGATGAGTGCCGGTTGATGGTTATACATGCCAAGAGTGGCATCATAGAACATCGGGAATCATTCCGTGACATTCTCAACTATGTGGACGAAAAGGATGTCTTCGTGTTTAACGATACGAAGGTTTTCCCTGCGCGACTCTATGGAAACAAGGAGAAGACCGGTGCCAGAATAGAAGTGTTCTTGCTGAGAGAGCTCAATGCTGATATGCGACTGTGGGATGTTCTGGTAGATCCTGCCCGCAAGATACGTATCGGCAACAAACTCTATTTCGGTGAGAATGAAGCCATGGTGGCTGAGGTGATAGACAACACCACCAGTCGTGGTCGTACCCTTAGGTTCCTCTATGACGGACCGCATGATGAGTTCAAGCGCTCGTTGTTTGCCTTGGGTGAAGCACCATTGCCAAAGAATATCATCACTCGTCCTACTCGTGAAGAGGATCTGGAGGACTTCCAGTGTATCTTTGCCCGTAACGAAGGTGCTGTGACAGCTCCTGCATCCGGTTTGCATTTCTCTCCCCAGTTGATGAAGATGATGGAGATCAAGGGACTGGAGTTTGCTTATGTCACCTTGCATTGTGGTTTGGGATGCTTCCGGGATATTGACGTGGAGGACCTCACCAAGCATAAGATGGACAGTGAGGAGATGCATGTAACAGCTCCGGCATGCGATATTGTCAACAAGGCTAAGTCTGAGGGACATCGTGTGATAGCCGTGGGAACCACTGTGCAGCGTGTTCTGGAGACAGCGGTGAGTGCCGATGGTCGATTGAAGGAATACAATGGTTGGACTAATAAGTTCATCTTCCCACCATACCGGTTCACGCTGGCCGATGCCATGGTGGCCAACTTCTATCTGCCCTATAGCACCCTGCTCATGCTTTCATGTGCTTATGGTGGCTATGATCTGATAATGACCGCTTACAAGGAAGCGCTGAAGTTCAATGAGAACGATCCTGACCATCGTTATCGTTTCGGCACATACGGTGATGCCATGTTCATTCTGCAGGATTGAGCATGACAGGAGATGAGCCACAGCCCCATGTGCTGTATCTGGCACTGGGAACCAACTTAGGAGATAGGCGAGCCAACCTGCTTCGTGCGCTGGATATGATAGACCAACGCATAGGGCAGGTTTGCCGTATAAGCAGTTTTCTGCAGACAGAGCCTTGGGGATTCAGCAGTCCGAACACCTTTCTGAATGCAGCCTGTATGGTGCACACTGCTCTTGAACCTATGCAATGTCTGGAGTGTAGCCAGCAGATAGAGCGGGAGATGGGGCGCACCGGGAAGAGTGTGGATGGAGGCTATGCCGACCGTGTGATAGATATTGACCTTCTCATGTATGATGACCTGCATATCGTCACACCTCAGCTTACCCTGCCTCATCCCTTGATGATGGAGCGTGATTTTGTACTCCGTCCTCTTTCGGAAATCATGCCCGCAGAGCAACTGAACCAGATGAATCATATCCAAACATCCAAATAACCTAATGTATATGTTTAAGAGAACGTCATTTCTGACCTTGCTTGTACTTTTCTGTGCAAGCCTGCAGGCTCAAACATCCAATCCTGCCTGCAATCCCAGTCTTACCCGTTACGTAAACCCATTCTTGGGTACAGCCACGTTGTGGGAACCGGAAGACCTGGGTTATACCCACACAGAGACCAAGCGTGCCTGGGGTGCAGAGACTTATCCTGGAGCCACACTGCCCAATGCCATGGTGCAGGCTACTCCTGTCACCATGTATCATAGCGGTTCG
>JBJFDX010000239.1:0-1913 GCA_051890235.1 Bacteroidaceae bacterium
AATCTCTTTCTCCAGGATGGAATAGAATTCTTCCAGCGTGTCGATGTTCTGACCATATCCCCATGAGTTTGCACGCTCCTCTTTGGGAATCCGGGGCAGACCACCGAACTCATCCACCATATAGGGTTGTCCGGCGTAATTGGCCAGATAATCCTTTCCTCTCATGTTGCGATAGGGTTCCACTCCTGCCTTGATGGTGTGGTTGGCAATCAGTTTTTCGGGTTCACGTGTATAGTCATGCACGCTCCAAATATCTGTCTTGACATGGCTGTCACCGCTTGCATCATTCACAGGACGAGTGGGATCGATGGCCTTTGTAAGGTTATACAGGTCATTGACGAAGCGCACATATACGCCCTTGGTTGCATTCCAGGTCTCGTTGAGGGGTGTCCATGTGACCAGACTTGGATGATTGCGGTCACGTACCACGATGTCTGCCCACTCGCTCAGGAAGTTACGTACGGCCCTGTCGTTGTTGATGTCCAATCCCCAGCTTGCCTCTTCACCCCAGGTCAGATAGCCCAGTTTATCGGCCCAGTAGTAATATCTCTCTTCAAATACTTTCTGATGAAGGCGTGCACCATTGAAACCTACAGCCTTGCTCATGGCGATATCCTGTCGGAGAGCCTCATCGGAGGGTGCTGTCCAGATGCCATCGGGATAGTAACCCTGGTCAAGTACCAGACGCTGGTAATAGGGCTTGTTGTTCAGATAGAAGTATCCTCCTGAGATGTGCACCTTGCGCATGCCCACATAACTGCTTACCTGATCGATAACTTCACCTTGAGCATTTCTGACGGTATATTTGACATCATAGAGATAAGGGTCCTCGGGACTCCACAGGCGTGCGTTCTTGATAGGCAGTACGATGGAACTCTGGTTGCATGCCTTTGCAGTACGCTTCGATATGGTTTTCTTTCCGTCGATAACCTCCACGGTGAGTGTGTTATTGCAGCCTTCGTCATAGAACTCTGGACGAACCACCAACTGTTGCTGGTCAATATCGGGTATGGCAAAGACATTCTTGAGTGCCTGCTCGTTGACAGCCTCCATCCAAACTGTTTGCCAGATGCCCGTCACGCGGGTATAACTGCATCCTGCAGAGAAGAGGGCAGTACTTTGCTTGCCACCGGGCTGCATGCCACTACGCAGGTCGTCCTTTACTTGTATCACCAGGTTGGCCTGCTGTCCTGCCTTTACGAAATTGGTGAGGTCGATGGCGAAGGAGGAACCTGTTCCATAATGCTCTCCCGCAAGTTTACCATCCACATATACCTGTGTCTGGTAGTCCACAGCTCCAAACTGGAGCAGGATGCGCTTGCCATTCCATTCGGCAGGAATATTGATGGAGCGTTGATACCATACACAAGGGATAAAGTCTGTGTAGCCAATGCCAGAGAGTTCGCTCTCAGGGCAGAAGGGCACGGTAATCTTTTTGGAAAGTCCTTTTGAGTTGATCCAACCTCTTTGCTCGCCTGTGACACTGAAGTCCAGTTCGCAGGTCCATTGACCATTGAGGTTTACCCAGTCGGCACGCTCAAACTGTGGACGTGGATATTCGGGTCGGGGAATGTCCACAGCATGTACTGAGGTAAATGTTGCTACAACCATAGAGGCCGCAAGTAGCATTCTCTGAAATACTTTTCTCATGTCTTTTGATTTAGATGTGAATGATTAGATACTTTTATTCTATTTTATTTCTTCCTTATTTAATGTTTCTTTGGGACGTATTGCATACTGGAGTTCAAGGATTGAGCTCGGTTACAGAATCCGTTCTGTTTCATCTCCTCGTCCAGGGGTGTGTATATCTCCAGACTTGATTTCATGCATACTCCCTGATGATGGAGGTTAATCTCTTCGGGTGTCATGGCGCTTCTCCAGAAACTGATTTCCTGATACTTCCGTGCTTGATT
>JBJFDX010000240.1:0-1912 GCA_051890235.1 Bacteroidaceae bacterium
TTGCGTCTTCGTATGTCCATGATGAAATGGCTGCTGAGGATATCGTAAGCGAGGCGTTTACCTATTATTGGGACAATCGGCATAAGCTTTTGGCGGAAGGTAATGCCCAAGCCTATGTCTTGACCATGATTAAGCACAAATGCCTGGATTATCTGCGCCATCAGCAGGTAAAGCAAGATATGATGGAGAACTTACCGCAGTTGCAAGTCTGGGAACTGTCCACGCGCATCACCACCCTGGAGAGCTTTGAGCCGTCAGAGATTTATACAGATGAAATACGTAAACTGGTGGAACAAACGCTGCAACTCATGTCTCCGCAAACCAGACGTATCTTCGAGATGAGCCGTTTTGAGAACCTTTCCCATAAGGAGATTGCCCTTCGACTGGGTATGACAACAAAAGGCGTGGAGTTCCACATCGCCAAGGTGCTCAAGGTGCTTCGGGTTGTGCTTCGTGACTATCTGCCATCCTATCTGCTCTTGCTGCTATAGCATGTTTAGTAATGCCATAAGGCAGCAACTGATTATTGATGTAGGCATATATCTTCCATTTTGGATATATTATTTGTTTTTTAGCCAGAAAAAGTTTATCTTTGCCACGCTGTTTGGACATCAGCGTGCCTGCAGCATATAGTTCGGAGATTATGAAGCATATAGAAGAACAAGATAATACATCAACAGCCGTACCTGATGTGCTGGCACTGGCCTGCGAGCCGATTCCCTGCGTGCGTATAGCCTTCATCGGACTGGGCAAGCGGGGCAAGGAGTCCATACACCACTTCATGCACATGCAGGGAGTAGTCATTCAGGCGATATGCGACCTCAATGAGGAGAACCTTCACTTTGCCCGTTGCCTCATGGCTCGCCATGGCAAGGCCTTGCCTTGTGAGTACAGACGTGCCGATGATTGGCGCGAAGTGTGCAGCCGCGAGGATATCGACCTGGTCTATGTCTGCACCAACCGTGAGCACCATACGGAGATAGCCCTCTACGCCATGGCACATGGCAAGCATGTGGCATTGGAGGTGCCGGCAGCCAATACGGTGGCCGAGTGCTGGGCTCTGGTTGATGCGGCCGAGGCAACACGCCGCCACTGCATGATGCTCGAAAACTGCTGCTACGACTGGTTTGAGCTCACCGTGCTCCACATAATTCAGCAAGGACTGCTGGGTGAGGTGTTTCATGTAGAGGGAAGCTATGTTCACGACCTGCGTCACCTGAATTTTGACGAGCGTCTATCCTACCATCGTCTCTGGCAGATGGAAGGCAATCCCTACCCCACGCACGGCCTGGGTCCCATCTGTCAGGCATTAGGTATCCACCGTGGCGACCGTATGGCTTGGCTCACCTCCGTCTCAGGCGGACAGTTCAACTATCCTACGCTAAGTCAGCCGCTCTCACCCGAAGCCTACACGTTAGGTAATATCAATACGACCATCATCAAGACAGCACGCAACAAGACCATCCTGTTGCAACACGACATCTCCAGCCCGCGTCCATATACACGTCGTTACCTGATCAGTGGCACCGAGGGCTTTGCTCAAAAAGGATCGCCCCATGTGCTGACGCTCTCATCCCAACCCGATGCCAGCGTAGAAGAGCTGATGAAGCTCTACGAGCATCCCTTTGCAAAAGAGATTGGCGAATTGGCCCGTCGCGTGGGCACCCACGGAGGGATGGACTTCATCATGGATTACCGACTTATCTATTGCCTGCAGCATGGTCTGCCACTCGATATGGATGTCTATGATGCCGCCGAGTGGTCGTGCATCATCGAGCTTTCGGCACGTTCGGTAGCGAACAGCTCCCAGCCCGTCGAGATACCAGACTTCACCCGAGGCCGCTGGAAGTATTTGCGGAATATCTATTCATGCAACAACGCTTATGCAAATGTGTTTCAGAATGACTTCGGA
>JBJFDX010000241.1:0-6884 GCA_051890235.1 Bacteroidaceae bacterium
GCCGTCAACCTCCTTGGTAGTCTTGATTGTGGGATAGTATGCCTCCACATGTTTTCCTACCAGATAATCGTAGGTCTTCTTTTCGCGGCCGTATGTGACGCGAAGGGCATACCAATGGGGCTTCCTTGCTTCCCTTCGTGCTTCCTGCATCTCCTTAGGCAATGGCACATATTTGGTGGACACCCCTGTGTGTGATTTCTCTGCCTGAACAGGCTTCTGAACTTCGGGGAGGGCATCGGGGGTAAGCCCGGTGCTGGGAGGGATTTCACCGCCTCCATGGGTGTGTACATCCGGTGATGCGTTATCAACGATATTCATATCGATGACCTAACTTTATTCTAGACAGAACTCAGTTATGGACATAAAAAGAAAGCGTGAGATCGTCCTGTTGTCCGTCCCACAGTCTGAGGCTCTTGCATTGCCCATCTAAGTAGAACAGACAACGTCAGAGCCCACGCCGATATGAATATCCGTCACCATAAGAGACCTACATAAACAACCCTTGTGCCAGAAAGAGGTACAAGACATGCTTACAAGGTCTCCGCAGGAGTGATACAATCACACCCGGGACATCTACCGTTGCTACGTTCAAGACTTAGATACTGAGTGTTTGCAAGATTTCAGACTGTCTCAAACACAGCGTCGAGTAAACGCCTTCATTATGTCTGGACTACTATCTCCCACCCTATGCCCGCTTTGTACTGCTTTGTCATCTTGTGACGCCGCCATACTCAGCACGGCGTGGGCTGCCTTGACTGATGTCTTGAGAGAACTCGTCTGACATTGACAAAAGGTGTTCAAGGCTCATAGTCCGAGGACAAAGATATGGAAAACGTTAATAGTAAGGAAACAAATCGAAAGATATTTTTGCATAAATTATCAAAACTGTCACTTCATTGGCCAGATATGCTTCTTTCATGACTCCTATGAGGAGCGGAAGAGAGGCCTAACGGACAGAGAATCTAATGGGCAATGAAAAACAATGAGGACACCGAGTGCCATCAAGGCCAAAGGCATTGTCCTGAGGTCCTTTCTTTTTACCACGGATTAGCGAATTTGACGAATTAACAGATCAAAAAGTTTCTGTGGGCTTGAGTGACACGATGACGAAGTCAGGAAAAAGGCTCCATCTGAGCCAGAAATGGTACCTTTCGCCTGCGGAGGCTGATGGGGTTAATCCACGTATGACAGACGGACTGCCTGTCCTCTGGGGTACTGCCCTCCAGGCTGCATCTGTGGAGATGGGCTGATGACCGAGCACACCTCCGCTCCGTTCCGGTGTACGTCGGTTACTCATGGTAGTGCCTTCCAGGCACCAGAGTGCTATATGCAGCATTCTGTCCTGTGAAACATCAGCCAAAGTGGTACAACCATCACAAAAATACCCCATCAAGTGCTCCGGTACCCAGAAGGCACTACTTTAAATCACTGGGAGCAATGTCCTCGGATTCTTCTTCCCGGAGGACAACACTTCAGAGGACAGGTTCTTTACTCCCCCATGGCTTTTCTATCGAGGGATGATATGCAAGTCGGATTCGAGGATAACGTTTGCACTGGAGGACGCAAACGTTTGCAAGGCCGGTCGCAAACGTTTGCGATCGCGGTTGCAAACGTTTGCGGGAAACATGGCCTCTTTTTGGGGATTTTGAAGGTATAATACCGTCTGGACCTACCCGTTGAACGTCCCTAACGGGTATGCTTTGCAGAGGAAGGCATTGCCTCTCTCATGCAGAGGGAGCCGTCATTTAACAATCAGACGGCCTCCCTGCAGATAGATGCCACGAGTGGGACGTGATACCCTGCGTCCTGAAAGGTCATAGAGGATGTCTCCCGATGGTTTCCTGCTGATGTCCACAGGAGCACGAATGGCATCAGGCAACGTGTTGGTATACGTATCCTCCACATAATAAACCGTGCTCAGGTTCTTGTCGGGCAGAGGATAAGGATTGACGTTCAGCGTCTGATACCATGCCTGACTGCCATCCGTGATGCCCTTGTTCAGGCGATAACACAGAGAACCATCAGCCTGTTCCTGTTCGCTCACCTGCTCTGTATTGGCAGGAACCTCCACTTGCCAGGGAGATGAATAGTAGCAGTTGCTGATAAGGGCCATTCCAGGATTACGGCTGAGCATGTTGCACCCGTTGGTATCAATACTGATATTGCCCAGCATCACGCAGTTGGAGAGCAGATACATCGAGGAAGCCCATCCCACCAATCCTCCACAACAGTTGACCTTCTCGCCTTGGATGGAACCGGCAAACAGGCAGTCACGTACCTGTCCCGGGCGTGATGACTCGTTGACCAGACCAACCAAACCTCCATGTGTGCCATCGCCATCGATGGTGGCATGGATATCAAGATAACTCTGACAACGAAGGACACGGCCTCCGCGCAGGTTACTTACCATGCCTGCATACTTCCTGCCGGTGGTCAGACTTCCCCTGACCGTGATGTCCTGCAACGTGCCAGAGAGGATACCTATCAGTCCTGCGTTGTCGGTACTTACCTTCTGAGCCAAGGTGATGCTATGACCTGCTCCATCCAGAACTCCAGAGAAGGGGCACGAACAGCCTATCATGAAGTCAGAATACGCACTCATGTCGATATCCCGAGTCAATACTCCGCACACATCAGCCATGCCGCTCTCCACCTGTTGGGCAAACCATTGCAGATGCTTGGGAGAAGAGAGCTGATAATAGCCGCGCTCATCGCGGGGAGCATTGTCCTCATCCAATGCTCCACACACCACACAGAAGCCATCCTCCAGGGTATGTTCATCCCTATTGCTCCTCTCCTTGCTGTTGGTGTAACCCATCAGGATGGTATAGGGTGTGCCGTCACAATGCAGATGTGAGGTGGAATAGATGGTGCCATGGGTGCTGTCGGGCACAGGAGTGGCATCCATGCCCAGAGTCTGGAACCAATGCTGATGTGTGGTCTTGGTCTGATTGAGCATGAAGCAAGCTCCTCCGTAGACCACCTTTTGCTCATCCACCTGCTGCACGTCGGCACAATTGCTGGGTGCTTCCCAAGTGAGGAAGACATAGTTGTTTGCAGAAGAGACGTTACCGCTATTGCGCGACAGCAGGTCGCTTCCCGATACAGATACCGAGATGTCTCCCGTCACCAGACAACTTCTGATGCGTGTGGAGCCTGAGGCCCAGCCTACCACACCTCCGCAACAGGTAGTGGAAGAGCCTTTCATAGAGATGTTCACCAAGCAGTCCTCCACCAGGCTGTTGTCCTGAGCCACACCCACGATACCTCCATGGGTGCCATCCCCACTGATGGTACTCTCTATGGCTACCAAACTCTGGCATCGCTGTATCTGTCCCCCAGCCAGTTCGCCAGCTATTCCTGCCGCATACTTAGAGGAAGTGCTGATGGTGCCGTCCACCGTAAGGTCATGCACGCAACCGCTGAGGGAGCGGAAGAGAGCAGCATACTCGGCCTCACGCTTCAATCCCACGGTGATACGATGTCCGTTTCCATCAAAGTCTCCTGCATATCCCTTTGCCGATGTGCCAATAACCAGTGAGGGGAAGGAGGACATATCGATATCGGCCGTAAGTCTGGCTCCTGCCTTCACCTTGCCTTCGTTCACCAGAGAGGCAAAGTCAAGCAACTGCTGGGGCGTAGCTATCTTGAAGAAGAGGTCTTCTCCCTGACTGCTACCGTTGTTCACTCTGTTGTCCAGCCAGGGAATGCGGTTCTGCATAAACTCTCTCAGCCACTGGACCTCACCCTCATAGGAACCTGCTGCCCGTGGATTGACCTGCACCTTGGTGGAGAGTATGGGCCAGCGCATGAAATTGAGGCGCTGAGACTGCTGCAGAACAGCGGCCAGCGAGTCGATATAATCTGTAACGTTCTCGGGAGTGATGATACCCGACTGGCGCACCTGATTCCAGGTTTCCACCAGTTGGTCATAGAAGGCCTTGTCCTGGAATATCATGTTCAGCAGAGAGCGAGAGTTTCCGGCTCCTCCCCGCGCAAGGCTAAGGAAGTCTCCCTGGTCGTTGACAGGGAAGTAACGATAATCATTATCAAAGGCAATATCGAAATCCCATATGGGACCCACACGGAAGAGATTGCTTCCCCGCTCCTTGGTCATATAACAACTCCAGAAGGCATCGGGATTGCCCGTCATCTCTTCTGTAAGGAAATACCTGATGAGTGACTGCTCATCCAGATGGTCACGGAAGCTCTGGCTTCCATCTCCCAGTTCGCCCGAGATGATGCTGGCCTCCATCTCGTTGAACTCGTTCTGGATATAGGCAAACTGCTGGGGTGTGATGTCCGTCTCGCCCGGGCTCTTGATGGTGATGGGATTGCCGCAGATGCTTCTGAACCACGATACCTCCCGCTCGGCATATCCGTCCAGTTCCACCAGATATCCTCCCGTGAGAGCCTCGCCCTCGTTGTCGGCAGGTGTCATCTCTGTGATGTTGATACGGTTGGCATCCACGGTCAGCTGATCGGTCAACTGGTAACATCCCCGATATTCACCGTTGAGAATCACATCCACAGGCTGACTCCAGGGGACATAATCGAAGCCCATGCGCCGTCCCATCTCAAAGGCGACCAGGTTTCGCATAAGGGTCTTGTCGGAATAGTTGTTGATAAGAGTCCATTTCTTGGCCTTTGCAGGCGAACGGAGTGCTGATTGCTTGAAGATGCGGCTCGAGGCGTCGAACTTGATGCGATAGGGTTTCTTGGGATGAGACATGGAGGCATTTCCTCTGAGGCGGGATGTGCCGGTATGCCTTTCCACATAACGTCCTTCGTCATAGATAAAGGCGAACTGAGAGGTGAGGTCATGTTCCTTGTCATAGGGGTCCACAGCATCCACGGTATGGAAGACCACGGTGGGCAAGTTTGTCACCTGATAGAGATGTGTCTCATCACCCTCCCCCTCATGGCCATAGAAAGCCAGTTCGGCTATATTGCATCGGGCATCATGAGGTCCCACATAACGTACATACCGAAAGCCGAGGCTTACATTCACGTCCGCATAGGACATCTGGCCCGAAGGCTGAGCCACGTCTATCACATAGATTGGCAGGGCATCCAGGAAGTCTGCCCGGTTGGCACCCTCTATCACCCCAAGCAGGGTGCGCTCAGGCCCTAACCCATCCTTACGGGGAGCCCAGCCTATACGTGTGATGACATGCGGAGCACCCAGGTCGAGACCTGTCCAGGTAAGACTTCGCTCATAACTGGCAAAGTAGGTATCCAGATTACCATCAAAGGCACATGCGCGGGTATTGACGGAGGTGGAGGAAGCCCCTGTGGAATAATCCACACTCTGTTCCGTACCTATGACCGAGCCCCTGAGCAAAGCATCCTGGGCCATGGCAGGCAGAAGGGTGGTTAAGGACAGAAGAAGGGTGTTCAGCAGTCTATTCAGGTTCATATACAATCATTTCTATCGTTACAAAGTTAGCGATTATTTGATTACCATCAAACTTCCCAGGAAGGATAGTGGTGAGCAAGCGGAAGAACAGGGGCATAAAAGCAAAGGGTTGAGCCCACAGAGGCCCAACCCCGACTGTTACGTAAAATCACTTTTCAAAAACTTACACAGTATCTGTTACTCACGCTCACGCGCTTTTCCTATCGCAAGACGTGTGCCTCGCGTAACTCCTGCCTCATGTCGCGGGCTCTCAGGATGCCTATTACGCCATAGAGGGACAATCCCAAGCATATGGCCAGGGCCAGATAATGCAGGTTGCCGAGCAAGAAGTCCAGCAGGTAAGAGTGAATGGAGAGCTGAATCATCTCGATGGGAGAAGGCAGGAGCAGGGACACGAGCACAAAGAGCACTCCCACCACCACCCCCGATGCGAAGCAAACGGTGGCTCGCCGCTGATTGGCCTTCACCTCACGCGCCTTGTATTGCATCACCATATCCACGGCATCCATCTTCTGGCTGAGCATCCGCATGAAGTCCTTCTCACCCTGAATCTCCGGTTTGTAAGCAGACAGCAGGCTGTCCAGTTCCTTATCATCTATCATCGTCCTATCCTCCTTTTCAGTTCTTCTCTTCCCCTTTGCAATTGTTTCTTGATGGCAGCCTCGCTCTGCCCTGTCACCTGGGCCACCTCGCTCACCTTGTACCCCTCGATGTAATGCATCACGATACTGGTTCGCTCTGATTCAGCCAGAGCCCCCAGGGCTGAATGCAGTTCCTGATAACGGAAAGCCTCATCGGCAGACGAACTTCCTGAAAGCGAAGCAACCGCATCGAGGTTGGCAAGAGGTCTTCGTACACGGGCCTTTACGGAGTTGAGGAAGGTGGTGTAGGCTATCCGCCTCAGCCAGAGGGAAGCCTTGCCACGCTCGTCATACTCAGCCAGCGAGATGTAAGCCTTGAGTAGCGTCTCCTGCGCTATATCATCGGCATCCTCCCCGTTGCCCAGGCAGAGGGCAAGCAGAAAGCGGCGTAACGCCTCCTGCTCGCTCCTGACCAGTTGCACAAACTGCTCGCGTGTCATCATCCGGGTCAGTCCTTCAGTTGAGCCAAATCCTTCTTAGCCTGTCGGGCTCCCAAGAGCAAGCCTATGCCCAGGGCAAGAACAGGCACCAAGGACAACATCATCACAAAGAAGCCATCCCTGAGCCGATTCAGATAGATGCTGTACAGCAAAGCCATCAGGGAGAGGAGCATGCCCAGACCGCCCAGAGCCGTCAGCGCCACTCCGAAGAGGGTTTCCATGTGAATACGTGAGATGAGTTTCTCCCTCATCGTCTTCCGCTCCGGCTGAAGGGCTCTTGCAAACTCCTCCATATCCAGATTGGGATTCTTCTCAATGGCTGCCAGCATAATCTCAGTACGCTTCTCTGTAGCATACCTCTTGTATTTGAAGGCAATCCAAACG
>JBJFDX010000242.1:0-1908 GCA_051890235.1 Bacteroidaceae bacterium
AGCTTCTCGTCAATCCCACCTGTGACAGCAGAAATGGTTGGAATGGTACCATTCTTGACTACTCAAGCCACATAATGAATGCCAAGAATAGGGACTTTGATACCTATCAGCAACTTACAGACCTGCCCAATGGTGTTTACATGGTGAGCGTATCCAATGCATCTGCCACCGGTCGTGCAGTCATCTACACACTCAGCAGCGATGCCCGAAACTGGACAAACTGTGTGGTGGGAACAGCCGAGGAAATGGACGTTACCGAGGTGATGGCTTACGTCAGCAATGGCACACTCACCTTTGGCGCAATTTGTGAGAACGAAGGCGCAGGCGATGCCTTTGTGGCCGACAACTGGAAGCTCACCTATTATGGTAATCAGCCCGATGCTCTGTCTCTCATAGCCACCAGTTACGACGATTTGTATGACGGAGTGGATGACTTGATGTGCAGCGCAGCATCCAAGCAGGCCTTCACGTCTGCCATCGAAGCTGTCAACGGCATACAGGATATGGAGTCGGCTGCCCAGCTTTATTCTGCTCTGGTTGTTTCCCGCGACAATATTCTCCGGAGTTTGCAGGACTACATCTCTTATCAGAATGCTGTGGCCGAGGTACGTGCCACACTTGAGCAGAATGGCGAACTTACAGGTATTGCTGCCATGATGCTTACCGAGTATCTCGACGAACTCGTGGCTCCTGGTGATGATTTCCCCAATGGATCTTATCCCTATATCATAGCCAACGGCAACGTGGACGAGAATATGGCAGAGGAGATTGCTTACCTGCAGGAACTTCTGGCAAGTGCTCTCCGTGGCGGAGCTGTAGAAGGAACCATTGTGGACGATCTCTTCAAGAACCTTAAGTTCGAAGAGCCTGACTTTGCTGGTTGGACAGAGGAACATGAAGGTCCCGGTACATGCTCAGGCATGCATGGAGCCCCTGAGAACAACGTGGCCGGATGGTACGATATGAATCGCGTGAGCATGACCCAGACGGTGGCTGGTCTGCCCGATGGTATCTATGAGGTTACCTTCCGTGGTTTCTATCGCACAGGATCCGTGAATACTTCTTCTTCTGATGACCTCATGCCTGCCTTCTTCCAGGTGGGTGACAAGCGTACACCTTTCCTCAACATCTGGGAAGGAGCCCTGTCCGAGTCAGAGGCTATCGAGGGTGTCAACTGTTCATCCGACGACTATAGCAATAGCGATGTGCGCATACCCAACATGCCTTATGGCGCTGCCATTGCCCTCAATGCCAATCGTTATGTGCAGACTGTCTATGGTTGCTCTCAGGATGGACAACTCACCATCGGCGTCAATCAGGACAACTTCCCCATCTACAGATACGGATGGCTCATCGTGGATGATATCTCCATACGATTTGTGGGTCAGAACTTAGAATCTGCTCAAGCTATGGCTGAGGCTCAGAGCGAGCGTGCCGCTACTCTCACAGCCAGCTTCACCAGTTGCTCAAGTGCCATCAGAGATGCCATCTACGAGAATATTTCTCTGGAGACCAACACCCTGGAGGAGTGTCTCAGCAAGGCCACCGTCCTGGACAGCCTCTGTGATAAGTTCATGCAGAGCGCCAGCATCTTTACCCGTCTGGAGAATGTCTGCATCGATTATCAGCAGGCCATTCAGAATGCCTATGACCACAAGCGTCTCACCGAAGAGGAATTCAATACTCATTTCGAACTTTCCACCACTACGCTTGAGGGCATCTATGCCGGTACGTTTACCGACGAGGAAGCTCAGGAACTGATTACTCGCCTAGAGCAGTTGACCGAGGAACTGACTCCTCAGTTGACCGACGGTTACTATTACATGGTTGGTTCTGAGGTATCCACAGCACCCAACTATTATCTGTATGCCTCTTCTTCTGACCTTCCCCATATGGTCAACCGTTCAG
>JBJFDX010000243.1:0-1902 GCA_051890235.1 Bacteroidaceae bacterium
TGGTTTCGTCTGTGACCGTGCCTTTCACATTGAGTGTTTGGGCAAGGATACAGGTAGTGATAAACATCATTACCGTAAATAAGTACAATCTTTTCGTCATTTCCTGAAAATAATCAGCCTTTTCTCATGCATGTGTCCAGGGCATGTGGTTGACACAGATGGCGTGAGAGACAAGGGTTTTTCCAGAGCAGGCCCTTGTCATCGGCTTTCAACTAAGGTTAGAAATAGCCCTGATCTATTGCTTCTTCTTTTTATCCATCTCCCGTCCTTTCCGGGGCGGGAGATGGATGTAATCATCATTCTATATCGGGAGTCTGGTCCTGTCCGCTTCCATAGCGGTGGTACTCATAAGAGATGCTCTGCTCCTTGATATAATGAATGAGCTCCACACGACCATTCCTTACGGGAACTGCCGTGGCTATGTACTTGTCACACTCTGCTGCACGCTCATACATTTCGCGTGGCAGGTTGGCCGAGCAGGTTCGGATGCGCTCATAGGTGGGCATGGATTGCAGGAAATCGGTCAGCGATTCCTTCTTGATGCGAGCACCTGTTGAGGCCAAAGTGGATGTCCTGTCATCATCAGGGTCGAAACTGATGGTCAGAGGAGTGCCTGCTGTCTTGGCAGCCAAAGCCACCATACGGGCCTGCTCATCGCTATCACCCTTGAAGAGTCGCAGGCACATGCCACCCTTGACGGGCAGGTATCTGAACACGTTCTGCTCTCCGCGGCATTGGTTCCAGTCACGAGGATAACGGAACTCCTGCTCCCATGCCTCGGCATAGCTCTTTGCGTAATCGGTGGTGGAGCCTGCCTTGTCGGTAATGTAGGTAAACTGGGCGCAATAGTTGGGACCTCCTGCCTTGATACCGCCGCCAAAAGCTGACAACTTCATGCCGCCGAAGGGCTGACGATTGACGATGGCACCCGTGATGCCTCGGTTTATATACAGGTTGCCTGCCTGAATGGAGTTCTTCCACAAAGCACGCTCAGCCTCATCAAGGGATTGGATGCCGGAGGTCAGACCGTAATCGAGGCCATTGACCAGATCGATAGCTTCTTGGAGTGTGTCGAAGGGACATACGGACAGCATGGGACCGAACAACTCCGTGCGGAAAGAATAATTCTTGGGCATGACTCCCATCTTGACTGTTGGAGCCAGGATGTACTTCTTCTTATCCACAAACCGGGGTGCCACGAGCCATGATTCGCCAGGCTCCAGAACGCTGATGGCCTTGAGGAGTTTTTCGTTCTGGTTGGTTATCATCGGACCTACGATATTTCCAGCATTCCAAACGCTTCCTACTTTCATGGATGTAGCACAGTCCTTCAACTTGATTCTGAACTCTTCGGATTCGTATACCGAACGTTCAACCAGCAATAGGGAGCATGCCGAGCACTTTTGACCTGCGTTGCCAAAGGCAGATGCGCAAGCATTCATGATGGCGTGGTCGCGGTCGGCCGAAGCTGTGATGATCATCACGTTCTTTCCTCCGGTCTCTGCAGACAAAGGTGTGGTGGGATTGGCCTTCGTGATGGCCTGAGCCGTGTCTGTTCCTCCTGTGAGGATGATGTGACTGATTTCTGGAGCCGTGGTGAGGTGGGTGAGGGCGTCACGCTCGGTAATGATTACCTGCAGGGCTTCTTTGGGTACACCTGCATCCCAGAAGGCTTTGGCAAAGAGCCATGCTACGGGTGCGGCCACGGTGGCAGGCTTCAGAATACAGGTATTGCCCGAAGCCAGGGCTGCTACCACTCCTCCGCAGGGGATGGCACATGGGAAGTTCCATGGAGAGATTACCAGTACGGTTCCTTTGGCCCTGATGTCCACATCGTTGAGCTGATAGAATTTCTTCATCGTGGGAGTATAGAAACGAGCGTAGTCGATACCCTCTGATACC
>JBJFDX010000244.1:0-1897 GCA_051890235.1 Bacteroidaceae bacterium
AGAGTAACCCGTCAATATCGTCAACAGATACAATCCTACAAGCCAAAATAAGCACTGAAATATGAAATTCGTAAAACTCTTAATCGTAGGTCGAATACCAAACCAGCCTGAAAGGCATACAAAGATGTCCACGCACGCAATACTGACTGCCTCGAAAAAAACTTTGAGAGCAGCCCCCATAGTGTCATCCTGGCATTCTGAGGCAGAAGGAGCACCTATTGAAAAGAAGTCTGCATGAACCAACAACACAAGGAACATGGCTGTGATTCGTAACAGTTCCATGTTTGACTTTCTAATTTTCTGTACCATTTTTATTGTCTGATTTTTAATAGTCTGAGACCTTTATCCCAAAAGAACACTCTTTCGTTCTTTGTAAACCCAATGAAGAATGCACTTAGTCCGACAGAGAGGATACATGTGAAGCCTACGGCAAAGAATCTGAGCCATCCTTCCTCCACTTGCATACGGACGATGATGGGCAGGATGATGGCCACAGCCACGGTGGTAGCAATCGGAATATAGATGTTCTTCATATATTGCCACATAGGGAGGTCGATGAGTTTCCTCAGCATGTACATTCTTGAAAACTGAGCCACAGACTCAACGAAGAAATGAACCAGGAAAACGGAATAGGCGGGTGCTCCCAGTTTCAGGACAATGTATGAGATGGGAAGTATCATGAGCAGGATTCCACCTACCACCATCTGATACACCTTAACCTTGCCTGTTGCCTGATTGGCTATGACACATGGATTGGCTGTGGTATAGATGAGAGATATGCAAATCATAATCTGTGTGAAAATGACAGCATCATCGGGTACCTGCTTCAACCATACTGACAGGATGAATTCCGTTTCCAATATCACAGGCAGCGATATAAAGAACAGCAGCAGAAATGAAAAACGTGCACTACGGAACATCAGACTGTGCATCTGATTCATCTTCCCCTTAGCATACGTTTTTGTAATCTGTGGGTTGAGTGCCATCTGGAAGTTGGAGACGAACTGTTGGATGGCGTGCTGAACCTGTACGGCAACAGCGCGCGCTGCGTTTACCACAGGGCCGAAGAATATGTTCAGCATCATATTCAAGCCCTGAGTGTAGAGAACGCCTGCAAGATTGCCCCAGAAACTCCAACCTGCAAAGCTTGTCATTTCCATGAAAAGGTTTTTATCCCAGACATGTTTGTACTTTGTCTCCAGAAAATGACGATGACAGTAGGCACTATAGCAAAAGCGTATGGACAACTGCACTATTAGGATCAATATGGAATATATTATCAACTTGTCAAATGAAAATACAAGTAGGAGATACACTATTGCGAGTTTCAGGACAACCTCAAATATGGTAATATATGCAAAGGCTGACATCTTCTCATGCGCAACAATAACTGCATTATAGGGCACGCTGACAATCATTATCACGGTGGAGGCAAGGCTACATTGCAAGACCCAGAATGCTGCGTCCATTCGCTCAACAGGTATATGCATCTTGTTGTAGAGAAACCACAAACCTACAGTCTCACCAAGCACTACTATGACAAATGCTATTAGTGCATGTATCTGGAGAGATGTGCTGAATACCGTTTGCTGCCTTTCCTTATCTCCCTTACCTAAGGCGAAGGTGATGTAACGTTGGGTGGCAGACGACATGGAACTATTGATGAACCCAAACATTGCCACCACTCCTCCAACTACATTGTAGATGCCGTAGTCCTCAACGCCTAACGTTGCAAGGATGACACGACTCGTGAACAACGAGATTGCCATCAGGAACAGCATACGGACGTAAAGAAGAAGGGTGTTCTTGGCTATGCGCTTGTTATTTGATGATGTATCTGACATTTTATCTCAATTTTCAAGAAGATATAATTACTTTGCCCGAGAAATATATCTTC
>JBJFDX010000245.1:0-6806 GCA_051890235.1 Bacteroidaceae bacterium
AGGGAGCCGAACAATATGGTTCGGTCCCCGGCTCTTCTATTTTCTACTTATGCTTAATGCTTGTGCCTGTTGGCTCTCCTGGCTCTGATATCCGCCTTCTTCTTGGCCGAGCCGCTTCCGTGAGCACCCGTGATATACTGCTTACGCTTAGCCTTGGTGCGCACTTTACTGTCGTCCTTAGCCGGAGATTTCTCCTTGGCTCCTGCACGGAAGGTTATTCCTCCGCCCTGGATAACGGCATCTATGTCATCTCCACCATACTGGTTGCTCATCGGGATACTTGTTTATGCGGTCTGTAGATAGATAATCTGATTAATGATGGAAAAGTCTGACACCGGTAAATGCCATGGCTATGCCATACTTGTCACAGGTGTCTATGACATGGTCGTCACGCACACTGCCACCTGCCTGTGCGATATATTGCACACCGCTCTTGTGGGCACGCTCTACATTGTCACCAAAGGGGAAGAAGGCATCACTGCCAAGGCTTACACCTGTATTCTGAGCTATCCAGGCTTTCTTCTCCTCCTGAGTGAGAGGCTCAGGTCTCTCGGTGAAGAACTTCTGCCACTCGCCCTCAGCCAGGACATCCATATAATCCTCACCAATGAAGAGGTCGATGGTGTTATCGCGATCAGCCCTGCGGATATTGGGAACGAAAGGGAGGTTCATCACACGGGGATGCTGACGAAGCCACCAGATATCTGCCTTGTTGCCAGCCAGTCTCGTGCAATGGATACGGCTCTGCTGCCCTGCTCCAATGCCGATGGCCTGACCACCCTTGACATAGCACACGCTGTTGCTCTGAGTATACTTCAAGGTGATTAGCGCCAGTATAAGATCGCGGCGAGCCTCTTCGGGGAAGGTCTTGTTTTGGGTGGGAATGTTCTCAAAGAGAGATGCATCATCCAAGCGCACCTCATTGCGACCCTGTTCGAAGGTGATGCCGAACACCTGCTTGCGCTCAATGGGAGCAGGACGATACTCGGGATCTATCTTGATAACGTTGTACGTGCCCTTGCGCTTCTCACGCAGCACCTGCAAAGCCTCCTCTGTGTAATCAGGAGCAATCACTCCATCACTCACCTCACGTTTGATGAGCGTGGCTGTGGCCAGATCACAGGTATCGCTCAGAGCAATAAAATCTCCATAGGAGCTCATGCGGTCAGCACCACGTGCCCTGGCATAAGCACAGGCTATGGGAGAGAGCGGTATCTGCACATCATCCACGAAGTAAACACGGGCAAGCGTGTCATCGAGAGGCATACCCACAGCAGCACCCGCAGGCGACACATGCTTGAAACTGGCTGCGGCAGGCAGACCAGTGGCTTCCTTCAGTTCTCGTACCAGCTGCCAGCTGTTGAGGGCATCCAGAAAATTGATGTAACCGGGACGGCCGTTGAGGACCTCAATAGGAAGTTCGCCTTCCTCCATATAAATACGGGAAGGCTTCTGGTTGGGATTGCAACCATACTTGAGTTGTAGTTCTTTCATAATGCTCCGTAAAAGACGGTCTATAAGAAGTGGAGCTGGAGGGGATTGAACCCTCGTCCAAACAGGGACGTCCTATGCTTTCTACACGCTTATTCCAGACTTCGTTTTTCGTGAGCAGACAAGACCTGGACCACCAATCTGCACCTTATCCTCTTGTGTGTCATCACCTGTGCGAGGCCACAGATGCCTATCCCCGAATTAACTGTGCCACCATACCAATGCGCTTCGGAGCAGAGCTCATTGAGTGACATCTCGTCCCGACACCTTGTATCAGGATAAAGCCAGTAACCTACTATGCTTCAGTTAGGCAGCGAGAGCGTAATTGTTTTCGCCAGATAATCTTTGAGAAGCCATTGATTATAGAGAGCGACCACCGACTCTCTGCGTGCTTACACAACACCTCATCCTGCTGTCAAATCCATGTCAGCCCCATTGTATTGGAATCATGCGTGTTGCTTTGTAGGCGCAAAGGTACAGCATTTCCACAAGACAGACAACAAGTCATGGGTACAACTTTCATCCTCTGTATCAAGAATCACACCTCGGCACGTCTCTACACTCACCTTCCAATGGAGATTACTGCAGAGAACAAGCAAGAATCGCGAAATGTAAAAACTCACACGCGCAAACAATAAACGAGACCTATGAAACGTTATTTAACAGAACCATTTTAGGAAACCCGCAGAAAGGACAGCAACGAATGATTCAAGAGGTACAGATGAACAGCACTATCAAGGACGGCATGAATGGCCTTGAGCTCATCGTGAAGAGGGCGTTTGACTTGACGGTCTCACTCATTGCTCTTGTCCTCCTATTTCCCCTAATGGTTGTCATCGCTATTCTTATATACAGAGAGAAATCTGGTCCCATACTCTTCAGACAGGAGCGTATCGGTCGAGACGGCAAGCCATTTCACATCTTCAAGTTCCGCACCATGCCTGTTGACTTCGAAGCCAACGGGCCAAACCTCTCGGCACATGGCCTTCAGAACTCCACACCCTTGATGAGCACCCTGCGTGACCACCACTTGGATGAATTGCCACAACTGTGGAACATCCTTGTAGGTGACATGTCATTCGTGGGGCCACGTCCCGAACGCAAGTACTTCATAGACATGATTATGGCCAACAACCCCGATTATGTATACATCTATACCATGCGTCCCGGACTTACATCCTGGGCCACAATATACAATGGATATACCGACACCATGGAGAAGATGCTCATCCGCCTGCAGATGGACCTCACCTATTTGCAGAAACGCTCTCTGTGGACCGACTTCAAGATAATATTCACTACCGCAAATTATATCATCAATGGTAAGAAAATATAATACTGCCTGGCGCAAGGCATTGCTGGCGCTGGCATTGGGAATGTGCAGTCTGATGACAAATGCGCAAAGCATGACAGACAGCCAGATTATTGGCTTCGTAAAGAAAGAGCAAGCAAAAGGCACCAACCAGCAGAGCATTGTAACAAAACTATTGCAGAAGGGTGTAACCACCGAACAGTTAAGGCGTATCAGACGTAAGTATGAGGCAGAACAGAGCCAGATGGGAGCTGTGGACCTCAATGCCAACCTGACCAACACCAATGGTACCAACAGGCAACGGACCAACAAGGAGAAGGCTCTCATGCAGATGCAGGCACAGAAACAAAACGGGCGCATGGTAAAGGGGCTGAATGAGGACAGGTACCGAACACCTGAAGAGCGTGCAGAGGACATGAACGAAGCCATAGGCTTCATGGATATTGACTCACTCATCTATTATCAAAACTATTTCAAGGATGAGAGTCAGGTCTTCGGACGTAACATCTTCAGCAACAAGAACCTTACCTTTGAGCCCAATCAAAACATGGCTACACCTGCCAACTACAGGCTGGGGTCTGGAGACAATGTGGTAATAGACGTATGGGGGGCCAGTCAGGAAACCTTTGAATGCATCATCTCCCCCGACGGCATTGTAGTCATTGAGGGCGTGGGACCCATCAAGATAGCAGGACAGACCGTGCAACAGGCAACAGCCACACTCAGGAACAGACTGGGACAACATTTCGCAGGATGTCAGTTCAGTCTCTCCGTGGCCGACACACGCAGTATACAGGTACAAGTAATGGGCGAGGTGGTGATGCCCGGCACCTATACGCTGAGCAGTCTGAGCAGCGCTTTCAATGCCCTGTATGCAGCCGGAGGAATCAATGATTTGGGTACGCTGCGCGATATCAAGGTGTATCGAGGCGGCCGACAGATAAGCAGCATCGACGTATATGAATTTCTGATGAACGGAAGTAGTGCCGGTGATGTTAGACTGGAGGACAACGATGTCATCGTGGTGGGCCCCTATGACTGTCTGGTGAACGTGCGCGGCAAGGTAAAGCGACCCATGTTCTATGAGATGAAATCCACCGAAAGCGTGAAGCAGCTGCTGACCTATGCAGGAGGCATGGCAGGCAATGCCTACACCAAGAACGTAAGACTGATGCGCAAGGCAGGAGAAGAATACAGCATACACACCATCGACGAGTTTCAGATGTCGGCATTCTGTGTCAAGGACGGAGACTCACTATATGTAGATAGCGTCATACCCAGATACAGCAACATGGTTGAGATTCGGGGAGCCGTGAAGCATCCCGGTCAGTTCCAGCTGGGAGGTAATATCCAGAGCGTACATGATTTGCTCAAGGCAGCAGATGGCGTGGCAGAAGATGCCTTCCAGACCCGTGCCGTCATGCACAGGCAGAAGGAAGACCTGACGCTGGAGATGGTGTCTGTGGACATAGAGGGAATCATCGCCGGTACAAGTCCTGACATTGCTTTGCGCAAGGGCGATGTGCTCTTCATCCCCAGTGTTGTGGACATGAAGAACGAACAGACCCTGACCATCTCTGGAGAGGTCCTCTACCCAGGCATCTACCAGTTTGCTGACAACACCTCCGTGGAAGACCTCATCCTGCAGGCTGGTGGTCTTACCGATGCGGCTTCGCTGGCCAAGGTGGACGTATTCCGACGTGTAAACGATGCGAATGCCACACAAGACAACGGAAAGATGGCCGAAGCCTTTAGCTTCACCATCGACGAGAAGCTCTCAAGGAGCGATCAGTCCTTCCGACTGAAGCCCTATGACGTGGTGGTGGTGCGCAAGAGCCCCTCATACAGCGAGCAACGCAACGTATCTATAACCGGTTGTATCAACTTTGCAGGACAATACTCTATGACAAGTACCGACTACAGGCTGAGCGACCTCGTGAAAGCTGCAGGAGGACTGACTGAGATTGGTTACAGCAAGGGTGCACGCCTCACACGTGTCATGACTCCCGACGAACGGCTTCAACGTGAAAGTGCACTCCGTGCCGCACAGATAGCCATGTACGAGGAAGCCATGCAAGATGAGAAAGGATACAATATCAATCAGGCCGACTCACTCTTGCAGATGAAGATGGATTTGGGCAATACATACCCTGTGGCTGTAAATTTGGACAAGGCTCTGGAAGAACCTGGAGGCCAGTATGACATCGTGCTCAGAGAAGGAGACCAACTGGTAGTGCCTCAGTTCAGCAATACCGTGAAGGTAAGCGGTGAGGTAAGTTACCCCATAAGCATGAACTACAAGAAAGGAGAAACACTCTCTTACTATATTAAGCGTGCCGGAGGTTATGGCAACAGGGCCAAGAAGAAAGGCGTATATGCCATCTATATGAACGGAGCGGTAGAAAAAGTAAGCAAACGAAGTTCAAAGGCCATACAACCCGGAACAGAGATTGTAGTACCCACCAAACAACGTTCAAAGCGCATGACCACAGGTGAAGTGATGGCCATAGCCAGCGGCGGAGCCTCACTGGCCAGTGTGGTGGTGGCTCTGATAAGCATTATCAAGTAACCATCGGGAGGAGACGTCATGGAACAGAACAAGAATACAGACATCGAGGTTATCGACCTGAGACTCATAGCAGCAAAGTTATGGAGAAAGCGTGGCCTGTTTGTGCGTGTGTGGATAGTGACCTTCATCCTTGCATGCCTGTGGATTCTACCTCAACCACGCTATTACACCACCACTGTTGTGCTGGCACCTGAGATAGGAGGGCAGAACACAGGAGGAGGTCTTGCATCCATTGCCTCCAGTTTTGGAGTGGACATAGGAGGTATCCAGTCTGAGGATGCCATCTACCCCACCATATATCCCGACCTGTTTGACTCCAAGGATTTCATCGTGGGACTCTTCGACATCAGGGTAAAAACCTTGGATGGAACGGTGGACACCACCCTTTACCAATACATGCACAAGTACGAGAAGAAGAATCCTGTCACACGTCCCTTCAATCTGGCCTTGGGTTATATAAAGAATCTGTTTGAAGATAACAAGGGACCACAGGGAAACGGAAACACGGTGGACCCTTCAAGGTTGACCAAGCGTCAGGAGATAATCTGTGCCAAGATCAAGAAGAACATCAACTGTGATGTGGATATCAAGACGGACATCATCACCATCACAGTCACTGCCAAGGATGCCCTGGTGAGTGCCACACTGGCCGACTCTGTCTCATACCGGCTGCAGCAGTTCATCACGGACTATCGTACAAACAAAGCCAGAAGAGACCTTGAGTACTACCAGAAACTGACCGATGAAGCCAAGGCAAACTATGATGCTGCCACAGATGCATATAGCCGCTACTGCGACCAGCACAGCAACATCATCCTGCAGGCAGCTATCTCGGAAAGAGACAAGCTGGAGAACGAGATGGCCATGTGTCAAAACACATACACAGCCATGAACACCCAACTGCAGGCATGCAAAGCCAAGGTACAGGAACGCACACCTGCCTTCACTATCCTGCAAAGCGCATCCGTGCCCAACAAACCAGCCGGGCCAAAGCGCATGATATTCGTGGCATTCATGTTGGTACTGGCCACTGTGGGGTGTGCTTGCTATATATTTAGGAGAAACTTGCAGGAACAATTGCTCGTCAAATAACATCATTCCGACGGAGGATGGAACCAGCCAAGAGAATTCTGCTGAACACCTCAGCACAATACACGCGAGCCATACTTGCCACATGCCTTAATCTGTACTCTGTTCGACTGGTACTGAGCGTCTTAGGCATTGTGGATTATGGTATATACACACTGGTGGCAGGTGTGGTGGCAAGGCTTGGCTTCGTTACAAATGCAATGGTCATTACCACACAGCGACATCTATCATTCTCCTTCGGCCAGAATGATGTAGTACATTCACGCAAAACTTTCTCATGCAGTTTTCTCATGCATTTGTGCATAGGTATCTCTCTGGGAATCATGTTTCTGTGTCTGAAGCCCT
>JBJFDX010000246.1:0-6802 GCA_051890235.1 Bacteroidaceae bacterium
GTGCCTCATAAGCCTGATAGAGTCCTGCTGATACGCTGATGGCCTTGCGGGTAGATTCTGACTTAGCATACTCGCGAAGGAAGTCGTTGAGAGCAGGCAGCTCCAGCAGGGGCTCCAATGCTGCTACATAAGCAACAAGCAAAGAGTCATGAGCAATGGTCTCATTGGTCCTCTGCTTCTCAGAGGTGACCACATAATCTCGGAAGCCCTCGTAAGAGTCCTGATCATGTACGCACTCATAGGTATCCTCGCCGGCAGCATACACAAGTCCAACGTTGACCCATGTGGGGTTGGCTCCGTCATAAAGTGCCTGATACCATTGTGCGTTGAGGAATGAATTGCCATTGAGCTTCCAGGTAAGGGCACCGCTCTGCACCTCATCCATATCATACTGAGTGAACTGTCCGCCCTGGATGCTGAAGCAGTTCTTTACGGAAGCAGATCCGCGATATGCCTCACTCTTTCCGTCTATGCCTACCACTTCGGATGCGGTCCAACAAGATTCGATAACCGTACCGGAAGCATTTCCTATCCAGCCGGCCAGGGCAGCACTCTCACTAAAACCTTTAACGGTACCTGTGGTGTAACAGCCCTTCATGACGATGATACCCTTGGAACCATGGTTACCGCCCAGCAGACCACCGGCATTCACTCCAGCAGCAGTCACGGTACCTTCGTTGGCCACGTTGATAATGGTGGTGGTACCTGTCTGATCCCAGTTGGAAGCACCGATGATACCTACATAGCTTCCGGTAGATGTAATGGAGCAGGTCTCATCAAAGATGACATTACGCAGCACCATACCTGAATTGGATGCGGCGATAAAGCCTGCGTCATTATTCTCAGCATAGATTTCGAGGCCGCTGATGGTGTGGTTCTGTCCGTCGAAGATTCCAGAGAATCCCTTCTTGTCCTTACCTATCTGCTCAAACTTGTCATTATAGCCAGAGAAATCCACATCGTTGGTCAAGCGTCCGTTGATAGTATTGTCTACGCTGTTGACCATACGGCTGAACCACACCACATCGCCGGCATCAGCCAGTTCGTAGAATCCGCCTACGAGTTGCTTGTAATCCTTGTTGACTGTTCCGCAGTTGACGCAGATACCATGCTCCTCATCATGAGGAGGAATCTCCGACTGGTTCTCGTTGGAGTAACTCAACTCGCCGCCTGCACTACTGCCATCGCAGTTGAGAGTACCTACGGCATACACCACCTTGTGGTCATCCCAGGGAACAGGAGAGAAGTCCTCGCCAATATTCTGATACCAAACGGGAGCATCGCTGCTCTTACCGTTCACGATATAGCAGAGTTCGCCTGTAGGAATCATGTCGGCATTCATCTCCACATAATAAGTGGCAGGAAGCGCTCCCTTATATTCCTCATTGGAGCAATAGCAGTTGATAATCTGAGTGCTGCTGCCTCCACGACAGAAATTATAAGAGGTATGCTGAGAAATCTCGCTGACTGACCAGCAGTTCGTAATCTTGGAACCCACATTTCCCTGCCAACCGGAAATACAAGCCACGTCGGCAGAGGATGTGATGAGACCTGTGCTGAAACAGTTGGTAATATTGGTGACGTTGCCGGCATTGGCATTACCGATGATACCTGCTGCAGCCGAACCTCCGCCACCGGTATTTGTCACAGGACACATAACGCCCACATTGGCAATCTCTGTCTTGTATCCTCCGGTGGTATGACCTACCAGACCTCCGGCATAAGTACCACCCTTCACAGAACAGGTAGCATCAATAAGCAGGTCGTGCAAGCTTCCGGAGTTGACGGTACCGAAGAGTCCTGCCACATTCGTACTTTCCACAATCATGTTGCTGATGGTATGACGTCCGCCGTCCATGTTACCGGAGAAGGGATGAGAATCATTACCTATGGGAGTCCAGTTCTCACCAGCCAGGTCAATATCGCTTGTCAGTCTGAAGTCCATACTGGTTCTGGTTCCGGAATTGATCTGCTCAGCCACCCAACGCAAAGCCACAGGTGTGCTGATGAGCAGATATCCATCCTCGTCGCACTCGGGATTTCCGCATACAGAACAGAGTCCTGTATTGGAATCTATCTGATGAGGAGTCTGCTTGAAGCCATCATCCACATTAGAGAATCCAAAGCCTTCACCCACAGTGCCGTCACAATTCTTGCTGCCCACCATATACACCACATCGGTACCTGTGAGTGTGGGATAGGGGTCTGTGCCGATAGTCTGATGCCATGCAGGATTCTCGCTGCTCTTGCCGTTGACGATATAGCAGAGTTCACCGCTTGCCACCTGATCGGCGCTCACCAGGGTACCCTGCTCTCCGTAACTGGTGGCGCAATTGATAATGGTTACGCCACCACTACCCTTGCGGGCCAGTGGAGCAGACAAATTCACAATGCTGGCACTCTCCGAAACAGCCCAGCATCCATTCAGAGTAAACTGGTTGCTGCCGGTCCATCCCGAGATGTAAGCACATGATGTGCCAGTGGGAATGGTACCAGTGAACCAGCAGTTGTTGATTTCTCCCAGACATCCTTGGGGGCTGTTGCCTATGACACCGCCCACACCTGCATCACCATGGCCGCCTGATGCCACTGGTACAGCAGCCACGCTACCCTGGTTGCCCAGTCCGTTCAGGGTGATATAGCCTGCTCCCTGAGAATGACCGATAAGTCCCACGTGAGTCCTACCCAACAGAGAGCAAGTGTTGTCGAGCGTGAGATTCTCTATCACAGAAGTTGATCCGATGGTACAGAACAGTCCGATTCCAGAACCTTCGGGATAGTTCAGATTGAGGTTGCTCACCTTGTGATGCTGACCATCGAAGTGAGCACGATAAGGGAAGGCGGCACGTCCTATCATAGGATACTCGGGATAAGCGCTCATGTCCAGGTCGGCCATCAACTGCACATCCATAAAGGGATGTCCGCTGTTGACCATCTCTGCCAGCCAAACCATCTGCTCGGGAGTGGAGATTTTGTAAACTCCATCCTCGGGAGTCATAAAGTCCTCCTTCAAGGCTCCGCACTCGGTACAATGGAAACCGTCATAGTTGTGGGCAGGCATCTGAGCCTCTCCCTGCACGTTGGTAAATCCTGTGGCACCCTCTCCGCTACAGGTCTCGGCAGAGGCATACACCTTGTCGGTGCTCAGGGGAGAAGGAATGGCATCGGTACCCAACTTCTGACCCATACCCAACAGGAAGGCAGCCTTACCGGATGCAATCTCTTCCTTGGTGAGCAGAGTGGTATTCTTGTCTACCGTTCCCTGGAAACCATCCAGAGCATAGCAGTTGACGATGGTTCCCTTGGATGATGAATTGCGTAAGATGGCTGACGAACTCGCATTCATCACAATATTCATCTCACCAGCGTACAAGCAATTCTCGATGGTGGTGACATCGTTAGCCCATCCTACGATACCGCCACAATTGGTGGCTGCACTTCCGCTGATGGTACCGGAGTACACACAATTAGCCACCACGGTGGCAGCATTGCCTAAGGCCATAATACCGCCGCATGTGGCATCACCGGAGATGCTCGTGGTCATATTCACATCTGAAGAACAGTTGTACACGATACCGCCTGAAGAGGTACCGACCACGCCTCCCACATGCTGGAAGTCGGTCTTGATGTTACCCGACACGTGCAGGTTACGCACAGTACCAGACAGGTTGGCCACCAGAGCTGTGTTCTTACCGCTGGCCACCAGATTGATGGTCACCGTGTGCCCTTGTCCGTCCAACGTTCCGAAGAAACGATTGTCAGCCGTTCCTATCATCTCCGACTGACCCGTGTAATCAATGTCAGCCGTAATCACGGCATTGGCCATACGTTCGCCACCATTGACCAAGGCAGCAAACTCTGCCAACTCCTGGGCTGTGCCTATCTGATAGACACCACCCACCTGGGTCAAAGCCCAGGCCGCACTTCCGCACATACTCAAGAGCATGCACAAAAGCCAACGAGTAAACCTTCTATTCATAGAAATCGTTTTAATTAGGGTTATTATATAATTTTACTATCACTTCCAACAGTCATTCCGAAGTCATTCAACAGTCATCACGAACGACTCCTGCCACTTCTCTCTTTTCACCTTCTGATTCATGATTTCGTGTGAAATATCGTTTCTACTTGGGCAAAGTTACATTTTTTCCTTGATTCATACGAATTTTGAATACCTTTTTCCACCCCCCCCGTCCACTTTTTTTCTCATAAAGACCACATATCACAACCAGTTTACAACGTATCAGAGCCAAAACCGCTTGCGTCAAGACAAGCAGAAGTGACGGCGCGAACTACACATCTTATATATAAATAATTGCGCATGTAATGACCTTGGTGTATCTTTGCATGCAGATTAGGAGATGAGTGAGAAAAGAGAAACATATGAAGCGAAAGACTGTTATCCTGACACCATTGCCCGACGAACTCAGGCGAAGCTTGATGCCTGCCCTGCTGGCTCTGGACTCAGTACATGATATCTATCAGGCTGCCGACCATGCCGAGCTGGCCGCTCTCATACATCGATTCCCCAATGCACTCGTGCTCATGGACCTGGAGACCAGAGACGCTTCGAAGGCTGCCACCGTGAAGGCTCTCCTGGAATCCATCACCCTGCATCAGCCCCAGAAGCTCACAACCACCGAACAGGAGATACTGAGGCTCATAGCCCTGGGGCACAGCGTGAAGGAGATAGCAGCCATGAGATTCAATAGCGAATATACTATCAGCACGCATAAGAAGAACATCTTCAGCAAACTGGGAGTAAACAACGTGCACGACGCCACCAAATACGCCTTGAGAACGGGCATCATAGACCTGGTAGATTACTACATCTGACCCGAAGGCCACAGGGCTTATGCAACAACTCGCGATACCCACGGATTCAGGGAATTCATCTTGCTAAAAGGAAAATTTGGTAAAACCTTTGCAGCAACTGATTATTGCACTATATTTGCACCCCGAACAGAGAAGATTGTTAGAACAGATGGAAGCTAAAGAGTCATTACATAAGCTGACAAAAGCTATGCTTGAGGCGCAAATGCCCATCCCGCGCCAAACATTGATAGAGTTCCTGACTGGCAAAGAATCCAACGAAATAAGCGAGATGAAGCTCGACGAGATGGAGTCCTTCGGCATCGGAGATTCGCATGACGAGGACTTTTGGGCTAACATCATCGATGCAGCATACGAAAAAGGATACCTCAAGGAGAAGTCCACACGCAACGACGCTCTCACACTCACAGCCGAAGGAAAGAAGTTTCACAAGAAACCCGTATCATTCATCATCAGCGATGAAGAGGATGAAAACAACATTCCCGATACGGAAAGCAATCTGGACGAAATCATCAGTATCGCCAACACAGGACGAACACCTGCCAAGAAGAGCATAACCTCGGGACATACACAACAGTTTATCAACCTCATCAGAGCCATCGACAGAAAGATTGACCTGGATGAATATGCCGAAACCAACTGTATACCCTTCTCCGATGTGCTGGAAGGCCTGGAGGAAATGGTCAAACAGGGACGAAAGGTGGAGATAACATACTTTACCGACGAAGTGATAGGCGAAGAGGGTATCAACGAACTCTCGGAAAGCTTCGACGAATATGGTACCGATCATCTGGACATGGTGGAGAAGGACTTTGGAGACGTATATAGCGAGGAGGAAATCAGGCTGGCACGAATCGTGTACTGGGTCAACCACATGAAGTAAGCGTCACCACAGGAGAAAGCAAACCCTTTTGAAACATATTAACAAGATGGAAATCCTAAAATTCAACCCTATTTACAAGCCCACACTATGGGGCTCCGAGACTTGGGCCATATCAGCCGTCAAGGGCTCTGAATCTGTGGTCATGGGAGGAGAGGACAAAGGACTCACCCTGCCTCAGGTGGTGGAACGATATGGAGCAGACTTCCTGGGTAAAGCCAACAGTCAGAAGTTCGGACTCGACTTCCCACTCCTCATCAAGTTTATCGATGCCAGACAAGACCTGTCCATACAGGTACACCCCAACGACGAACTGAGCGCCAAGCGCCACGGCAAGATGGGAAAGAATGAGATGTGGTATGTGGTGGATGCCGACCGAGGCAGCAAACTCATAGCAGGATTCAGCCGACAGATGCTCACACAGGACTATGCCGCCAAGGTGGCAGATGGAAGCATCGAGAACGACCTCTGCAAGGCAAGCGTATCAGAGGGAGACTGCTTTTACATCCCTGCAGGAAGAGTGCATGGCATCGGGGCAGGAATGGTGATTGCCGAAATACAGCAGACAAGCGACGTCACCTATCGCATCTATGACTATATGCGCCGCGACAGAGAGGGTAATCTGCGCCAGCTGCACACCGAACTGGCTCTGGATGCCATCGATTTCAATGATATCACTCAGGACCCCAAGGTGCAATATACCGAAGAACGCGACAAACTGATTCCCCTGGTGGAATGTCCTTACTTCAAGACTTCGGAACTGAAACTCACACAAACCTTTGTCCGTGACTATCAGGACGAGGACACCTTCCACGTGTATATGTGCCTCAGCGGTCAATGCTGCTTCCTCAGTCCCGAGGGACAAGGCATCTTCCTGCACAGCGGAGAATCACTCGTGGTGCCCGCCTGCATGAAGCAAGTGACCATCATCCCCGACGGACAAAGCAAGTTGCTCGAAAGCGGAGTCCTGTAATACACATCTCCTCTCAGGCAACCTCCTGCCCAAGGGAAAAAAGAGGCAAGAGGAGTTTGAGCCAAACACAAGAAGAGTTTAACCCGAACACGAGAAGAGTTTAACCCAAACACGAG
>JBJFDX010000247.1:0-6797 GCA_051890235.1 Bacteroidaceae bacterium
TGGCAGGAAGTGGAATCATAGGTATGGCAAGGAAATCGCTCAGAGTGAATGAATGAGAAGCTGGAGTTTGAAGCAGCTTCAATTATAGAAACTTTGAATGAATAAAAGAAAGCAAATGAAGGTGGGAATGCATGTGTACAGCACCATCTGTTTCTGTATGCGCCAGGCATTTCCATCGTCTGTTGCCAGTGCAACGTGGCTTATCAAACTGATGGTACCAATATCGTTTATGGTAACGATGGCTCACCATTTTGGCTTGTTGGATATGCTGGCCACGCGACTTGGATCTCTGTTTTCCTTCCTTGGTCTCCCCGGTTCTTCGGCTGTGGCTTTTGTCTCGGGAGCTGCAGCAGGAACTTATGCAGGCATAGCTGCCATGATGTCTATGCCTCTTACCATGAGGGAGGCTACCATCCTTGCCCTCATGATAGCTCTGTGTCATGCTCTTCCCATGGAGTGTGCTGTAAACAGAAAAACGGGTTCCTCGTTTTGGAGGATGGGTATCATCAGAGTCGTTATGGCCATTGTGTGTGCCGTATTGCTCAATGTGCTCCTGCCTCCGATGCCGGATAGATATATGTTTCTCGGTGCAGAAATCGGAGGCGAGTTGTCTGATGTGGTAGTGGTGTGGGCATGGTCGCAGTTGAAAATGTCCGTTATGGTATTCCTAATCATATATGTACTCATGGTCATACAGCGGCTTATGGAAGTTTATTCGTTGCTGCGCCCGCTGTCATTGCGTCTTGCTCCTCTGATGCGCTTCTTCGGACTTCCTGAAGGTGCGGCATACATGTGGCTCGTGGGTAATGTGTTGGGTATCAGTTATGGTTCTGCTGTGATGCTGGAACTTGAGGACAAGGGTATCATTAGCCGTAAGGAAGCCAATGAAGTCAACTATCATCTGATAATGAATCATTCCCTATTGGAGGATACCATCGTGTTTGCTGCCACGGGCATTCCTGCCCTGTTGCTGATTGCCGTGCGCATGTTCTTTGCCTTTGCGCTTGTCTGGGCACGAAAGTTAATAAGGAGATTCTGAGGAATCTTCCTTTGACATGCGTGGAGCTAATTAATCTCCTCATAGGGGATTGTAATCCACATATATAGGAAATAGCTGTCGTTAATGCTATTCTTTCTCTTTGATGACGTGTGTTCCCAAAGCAGATACCATCTCCATGTCTCCCGCTCCCTCCATGGCGTCGGACTTGGCGCTGATGTTGTCTAAGTAATTGACCAGGGCAGCCTCTGGTATGCAGGGAACAACGGGGCTGCCAAACTCGCGTGTGCCGTGATGAGCCAGGATGCAATGAACCGTTCTCTTGATTTCTTCCTTGTCTATCCCCTGCTGTTCCAGTACGTTATGCAGTTTGTGCGCGCCGATATAGATGTGCCCCAGGAGGTACATGTCGGGCTGAGGGTCGCCCTGAACGTTGTATTCGTATACCTTGCCGTAGTCATGAAACAGAATGGCCAGGATGCATCGCTCCACCTTTACGGGATAGGGCAGGCAGGGATAGAGGCCCTCCAGCATGTGCAGCATCTGGTAGGTATGGTTCAGCAGACCGCCAGCAAAGGCATGATGCATACTTGTGGCCGCAGGGTAACGGCTGTAGGGCGTGAAGAGCTGGTCGGAGAACTGGCGGATAATATCACTCATTACCTGGTCTGTACAGTAAGAGAGCAACTTCGTGATTGTCTGGTCCCACTCTTCACGACTGATGGGGCGGGGCAGGAGTTTGTAGAGCGGATGACTGGGTGATGGGAAATCTCCAGGCATCAGGTCACGGGCTGAGCAGGACTTCTTGCCTGCGTTGTCATTGATAAGACAGAAGGTAACCAGTTGTCCCACTTCGGGCTTGGCCTCTGGCGTAAGGTCCCATACTGCTACGTTGAGTGTATCTGTGGAATCGGCAACCTTGAGCAGGGCATATGGACTGCCTGTGCGAGTGGTGCCGTTGGTGCGGGAGATGACAAGATATTCTTTCATTCTTGACTTGGGGTTTTATAGTAATAACGATCTGCAAGTTGCCTGAGCAACAGCAGAGTCCAATATAGACAGAAGAAGCATACACCCTCAACAGCCTGGTCGAGACCCAGCGGAGCGAAAGGCATCGTGAAGAGGGAAAAGAGTGTACAAAGGGACAAGAGCATCTGTTCGCGTAGTACGCGCAGGAGTAACTGACGACCCCAGCGGTTGACTGTAAGCCATGCTGTGAGGAACAGCGAGAGCAGGAATATCTTGGTATCCCAAAGGGTCTGCAGAGCCAATGTGGTTTGGCTGATGGTCTGGTCGAGTCCTGTTGGCAGAACAAAACGTCCTGAACTTAAGGCTTGCCACACACACAGCCCCGTGCCTATACAGAAACCAATCACCATAGGCCAGCATGCACGCTTGAAGAACTGTTCGCGGGTGAGCCATGACATCCACAGGAATCCGCCACAGAGTGGGATGGCAATACCATCGTGTGTATAGCTACAGAAGATTCCCATGAGAATCATGAGGGCATAGATGTGGCCGTAATCACGTCGGCGGATGCGCACATATTGACCGATAAAGAAGGGAACCATGCATTGGGATGCCAGATAAGTGACCGAGTCCATGCTCAGGTTGACCAATCCACCGCCACGAGGCAGGAAGAAGAGCAGGAAGAGAGCAGTAAGGGCCGTCTCACCAGCACTACGTCCCGAGCGGAGCAGGCGACAGGACAACCACACCAGCAAGGCAAACAAACCGGAATAGGCAATAGCCTCAATCCACCATTGCCACATGGGCAGATGGCGATTGGGCAGAACCCAAGCCAGTATCAAGGTGGAGGCAAATACCACCAGATATGTGAATATTTTCTTGTATCTCGGATGCATATACATTCTGTGCATGCTTGTCTGCACTTTGGCAAGTGTCTTGCACATGTACAAAGTTACGGAATATTTTTCTTACATACCGCTTCCTGCTCAAGGAAAAGAACGGCAGCAAACAGACAATGAGGCAGAAAATGTCAGTATGTTGTCTGCCATTTTGTCCGCTCTAATCATTTTGGCACGCTATTCGTATGAATGGAGGGTGAGTGAAAGAAAAAGAATATCATCAATAAAAATAAAAGAACTATGAACATCAAACCATTGGCAGACCGAGTTCTTATCGAACCCGCACCTGCAGAGACCAAGACCGTGGGTGGCATTATCATCCCTGATACTGCCAAGGAGAAGCCCCTGAAGGGCACAGTAGTTGCAGTGGGCAACGGTACAAAGGACGAAGAGATGGTGCTCAAGGTGGGCGACCAGGTTCTCTACGGCAAGTATGCTGGCACAGAACTTGAGTTGGACGGCGTGAAGTACCTGATCATGCGTCAGAGCGACGTGGTGGCCATCATGGGCTAATGCGTCCTTACACATTATATATTATATATAGAGTATAAACATATAGGAGAAACATATCATGGCAAAAGATATCAAGTTCAATGCTGACGCACGTGAGCAGATGAAGGAAGGCATGGACCAGTTGGCCAATGCCGTAAAGGTTACATTAGGTCCCAAGGGAAGAAACGTGGTCATCGAGAAGAAGTTCGGTGCTCCACATATCACCAAGGATGGTGTGAGCGTGGCGAAGGAAGTGGAGTTGAAAGACCCCTTCCAGAACGCAGGCGCACAGTTGGTGAAGAGCGTGGCTACCAAGACTGGTGATGATGCTGGTGACGGAACCACCACAGCCACTATCCTGGCACAGGCTATCGTACGCGAAGGTTTGAAGAATGTGGTGGCAGGTGCCAACCCCATGGACCTGAAGCGTGGTATTGACAAGGCTGTTGCTGCCGTGGTGGCCAACATCAAGGAGCAGGCTGAGCAGGTGGGAAATGACTATCAGAAGATAGAGCAGGTGGCTACCGTGAGTGCCAACAATGATCCTGAGATTGGAAAACTGCTGGCTGATGCCATGCAGAAGGTGTCGAAGGATGGCGTAATCACCATCGAAGAGGCTAAGGGTCGCGACACCACCATTGGTGTGGTAGAGGGTATGCAGTTTGATCGCGGTTACCTGTCCTCTTACTTCGTGACCGATACTGAGAAGATGGAGTGTGTGATGGAGAATCCCTATATCCTCATCTACGATAAGAAGATCAGTAACCTGAAGGACTTCCTGCCCATTTTGGAGCCTGCCGTTCAGAGCGGTCGTCCTTTGCTGGTGATTGCCGAGGATGTGGATAGCGAAGCTCTTACCACACTCGTTGTCAACCGTCTGCGTGGTCAGCTGAAGATTTGCGCAGTGAAGGCTCCTGGCTTCGGTGACCGCAGAAAGGCTATGTTGCAGGATATTGCTATCCTGACCGGTGGTCTGGTTATCAGCGAGGATACTGGTTTGAAGTTGGAACAGGCCACCATCGAGATGCTGGGCAGTTGTGACAAGGTGGTTATCAGCAAGGACAACACCACCATCGTGAACGGACATGGTGACAGCCAGAACATCAAGGACCGTGTAAACCAGATCAAGAATGAGATGGCTTCCAGCACAAGCGACTATGACAAGGAGAAACTTCAGGAGCGTTTGGCTAAGCTCTCTGGCGGTGTGGCTGTGCTCTACGTGGGTGCACCCAGCGAAGTGGAGATGAAGGAGAAGAAGGATCGTGTGGACGATGCCCTGTGCGCAACCCGTGCAGCTATTGAGGAGGGTATCATTCCCGGAGGTGGTGTGGCCTACATCCGTGCCCAGAGCGTGCTGGAAGGTATGGCAGGTGTGAACGCCGACGAGACCACAGGTATCAGAATCGTATATCGTGCCATCGAGGAGCCTCTGCGCCAGATTGTGGCTAATGCGGGCGAAGAGGGTAGTGTGGTGGTCAACAATGTTCGCCAGGGCAAGGATGACTACGGATACAATGCTCGCGAGGACAAGTATGAGAACATGAAGGAGAGCGGAATCATTGATCCTGCCAAGGTAACCCGTGTGGCTCTTGAGAATGCTGCCAGCATAGCCGGCATGTTCCTCACCACAGAGTGTGTCATTTGCGACGCCAAGGAGGAGAATCCCGTTCCTCCCATGGGTGCAGGTGCTCCCGGAATGGGCGGCATGATGTAATTTCCCGAATATAAGTACCTGAGGGGACGAGGGGCAGACAATGACAGTCTGTCTTTCGTCCCCTTTGTTTATTTTGGCTGAGTCCTTTGTCATCCCGCCATTTTATAGTACATTTGCCTTTGCTTAATCATTTTAACAAAAAAAAGAACTATGTTTGAAGGACAACCTCGGGGGCTGTGGGCCCTGGCATTGGCCAACACGGGTGAACGCTTTGGCTACTACACCATGTTGGCAGTATTTATTCTCTTCCTGCAGGCCAACTTCGGTTGGAGTAGCTCTACGGCAGGACTTGTGTATTCCACTTTCCTTATGTTGGTGTATTTCCTGCCTCTCTTTGGCGGTATAGCAGCCGACCTCTGGGGCTATAGCAAGATGGTGACGATAGGCATCTTCATCATGTTTGCAGGATACACCTTGTTATCCATTCCTTTGGGAGCAGGTCCTGTAGCCATAGGAGCCATGGGCGCTGCCCTTTTGCTGGTAAGTCTGGGCACGGGCCTTTTCAAGGGAAATCTGCAGGTGATGGTGGGTGACTTGTACAATGATCCCGGATATGCTGACAAGCGTGACTCCGGTTTCTCGCTTTTTTACATGCTCATCAACGTGGGTGCACTCTTTGCTCCCACAGCGGCTATCAAGATCATGGAGTGGGCACAGAACTCGCTTGGCATCAGCGAATCAGACTCTTATCACTTTGCCTTTGCCGTGGCTTGTGTTTCCCTCATAGTCTCTATCTGTATCTATTATGGTTTCAAGTCCACCTTCCAGCAGGTTCTCAATGTGAAGAAGAATGCAGGCGCGACAGCCAACAATAGCAATGAGAAGGAATTGAGCAAGAGTGAAACCATCGAGCGTATCGTATGCCTGGTACTTGTGTATGCAGTGGTTATCTTCTTCTGGATGGCTTTCCATCAGAACGGCGCTACCCTTACCTTCTTCGCACGCGATTACGTAGCTACATCGGCCACCGGCATGACTGCTATGGCTTTTGATGTTGTCAACCTTTTGCTCTGCATCCTGGTTGTTTATGGCTTGTTCGGTATCTTCCAGAGCAAGTCAAACAAACAGAAGGGAATCTGGGGCTTGGTGATAGCTGTTGCCGTTGCGGTCTTAGGCTATAAGTACACGCTTACTGGTGAGGTAAGTGTGTCAGCTCCCATCTTCCAGCAGTTCAACCCTTGTTTTGTGGTGGCTCTCACCCCTGTCAGTATCGCCCTTTTCGGATGGCTGGCCAAGAAAGGTAAAGAGCCAAAGGCTCCTGTCAAGATTGGCTTGGGTATGCTGGTTGCCGCTGTGGCTTATCTGCTGATGACCGTTACCTCTATAGGATTGCCTGCTCCCAATGCAGAGACTCCCGAACATCTGGCTAACGTAAGTCCCAACATTCTGGTGAGCACCTATCTTATCCTTACCTTTGCCGAGCTCCTGCTCTCGCCCATCGGTATTGCTTTTGTTACCAAGGTGGCTCCTCCTAAGTATAAGGGAATGATGATGGGTGGATGGTTTGTGGCTACAGCTTTGGGCAACTTCCTCGTAAGTATTCCCACTATCCTTTGGGGTAAGGACCTGTATGTGGTGTGGGGTACTCTGATGTGCATATGCCTGTTGGCTGCACTCTTCATTTTCAGCATCATCAAGAAGCTCAACCGAGTGGCATAAACCAATAATAGTACTCCTGCCGAAGCCTCTCATTTTATTGTTGAGAGTCTTGGCAGAACATTTTTAC
>JBJFDX010000248.1:0-1881 GCA_051890235.1 Bacteroidaceae bacterium
CTGGCTTTGAATGATGAGTCCACGATATTTTGTGGTCAACATATTCCAAACAAGTTCATCCTCTTGCAGCAAACCTTTTATCTTATAAAGAGAGTCTGCCGGTGAATGATGAAGCATCAGTCGATAACAGTCATCAATGTATGCTGCAGCAGCAATCATCAGGGTTCTCATTCTGTCAGGGTTCTCTGCTATTTTGGACATAGGCACCCTAAATGTCTTGTCCATAATCATGTGACTCTGTCCTAACTGATAACCCCATGTAGCAGTTTCTATTGAGAGAGTGTCACCTCGCTGAACAGGATAGATGATAACTGTTGGCAGACCTTGCATGATGTAATGCAAGTTCATGGTGTCTGCCATGGCACTTACGCAGTCACATTCCCAGCCTCTCATCCAGATGGAATCCAAACCAAGATTATAATGCAACAAGAAATCCTCTTTAAACTCATCACAGAAGTCTGCGTATGCGCCCTTCTTGTCCATGCTCTTTGCAGTCAACGGTGTACGGGCAACCATCAATTTTAACCTTGGAACACCGATGTTATCCGTGGAAGGATGTAGCATCTCTTCTAATACAGCGTTGATTTGCGGACGAAAATGCGTGTTCCAAGACTTCTCACAGAAACGTCTGAACTCTTCTTCCTGTTGACGGTCACGGCACGACTGAAGGGCTGCCTCTCTTTGGCTTTTCATGCCAAGGTCATGACACTCATGGAGGAATTCAATTTCAGCCTGCATTTTTCTGTCACCAAACTCATTGCGAATCTGGTTTAGTTCCTCTTGGAAACTGATAGCTCTAGCATTATGCTCAGCAGCAGTTCTGCGGGATTTCCAGCCTGCATATACCATTCCTGCCATTTGACCGGCGAAATATCCCGAAATTACTCTTTCACCAGCAGGCATGGCTTCTACCGCTTGTCCAATACCTGCCGCTGAAGGCAATGTAAATCCTAATTGCTCGTATGGTGTCATCTTCGTGTTTCTTTATGTGAATATCTATATTATCAGTCTATCACCACATCATCGTCATCCCACATTGGTGTGGTTGGCTTACGTGGTTTGTTCACTGGTCCCTGAGTGTTGAACTGAGGAGGAGTCTGCACAGGTTGCTCACGCCATCCCTCATTGTATGAAGTAGGGTTATTCCAGTTGTTGTTAGAAGGCGCATCGCTTGCTATGGCAGGTTGCATACCACCAAACCACTGATTGAGGATGGCATTTACCTGTGCATCGATTTGTGGGGTGACACGCGATTTCACCCTATTATATGCCAATGCAAGTGCGGCACCATTGTCAATAAAGCCAAGAATGCCGAAGTTCTCTGTGCTTATCAAGTCTTCTGGAAGAAGTTGATAGGCAAGGGCTGCCACTATGATAGTCTTGTCCAATCCTGGAGTGTCAGGTGACTTCAACACGTAATACAACTCCAAGACGATGCGTGTTCCTTCCACGCCAGCTGTCTTTGCATACTTTTGTATGTACTGCCACAACTGTTCGCTGCCTCCGAATAATCTAAGTATCTTGTCCATATCACCTTTCTTTATATGTTAATGTCTTCTTTTGTTATTATCACGAGTTGCTCGTTGTCTATTGAGTCCATCTTAGCCAGTCTATTGGCTTGGTTCTCGATTATCTTCTCAAAGATGTTCCTGCAATATCTTGCATTGCCGAAATGCTTGTCCTTATGACGCACAGCCTGCTCGATTCTCGCTTGCAGTGCTTCAAGGGCATCCCGCTTAATCTTATAATGGGACTTTCTCAGATTGAACTTGAATATCTTTACCAACTCCTCAACAGAGGAGTCATCAAACTGGATATATCTGTTGAATCGCGATTGGAGGCCGGGAGTTGACTCAATGAATCCTTTGATCTCGTCTGTGT
>JBJFDX010000249.1:0-1878 GCA_051890235.1 Bacteroidaceae bacterium
CAGCATCAGCGTGGGCAATCACAGAGCCTGTAGACATGGTCAATCCTCTTACAGGTACTTTGTCGAAGTTCGAATTATCCACAGGTAACAACTATCCCGTCATTGCTTTACCATGGGGCATGAATTTCTGGACTCCACAGACCGGGAAGAATGGCGATGGTTGGCAGTACACCTACACAGCCGACAAAATCCGTGGATTCAAACAAACTCATCAACCCAGTCCTTGGATGAACGACTACGGCATGTTTTCCCTCATGCCCATTACAGGAGAAGTAACTTTTGACGAAGAAAAACGTGCAAGTTGGTTCTCGCACAAGGCTGAAATAGCAAAGCCTTATTACTATCGGGTATACCTTGCCGATTACGATATCACAACAGAAATTGCTCCTACAGAACGTGCGGCCATGTTTCGATTCACCTTTCCACAGGAAGAGATGTCCTACGTGGTATTGGATGCATATGACAGGGGATCGTACGTAGAAATACAACCCGAGAAAAATCGCATCGTAGGTTATACGACACGCAATAGTGGAGGTGTTACCAAAGATTTCAAAAACTGGTTTGTTATTGACTTTGGTACACGAGCATTTGACTATATCTCAGTGTCTGACGGCAAGGAAATTTTCAAGGATAAGAAAGAACTGAAGGATAATCATACTGGAGCCATTGTTGGATTCCGAACTAAGCATCGTGACGTAATCATAGCGCGTGTAGCTTCCTCATTCATTAGCCTGGAGCAGGCCGAGCGAAACCTCAACGAGTTGGGTAAGAAGAGTTTTGATGAAATTGCATCTGACGGACGCAAGACATGGAATGATGTATTGGGTCGCATACAAGTGGATGGCGGAAGCGAAGAGCAGATGCGTACTTTCTATTCATGCCTGTGGCGTTCACTTCATTTCCCTCGTCGATTCTACGAAATTGATGCTAAAGGAAAGCCTATACACTACAGCCCCTACAATGGCAAGATTCTTCCTGGATATCTCTTTGCAGACACAGGCGTATGGGATACCTTCCGTTGCCTTTTCCCATTCCTCAATCTGGTCTATCCTTCCATGAACGAACAGATGCAGGCAGGGCTTGTCAATGCTTATCTCGAAAGTGGATACCTGCCCGAATGGAGCAGCCCCGGTCATAGAGACTGCATGATAGGTCAAAACTCTGCATCTGTAGTCGCAGATGCATACATCAAAGGTATCAGAGTGGAGAATCAGGATAAACTGTGGGATGCTGTTACCTATGGCGCACATCATCATCTGGACCACTCTGCATCAGGACGTGTAGGTCATGACTATTACGACCGTTTGGGATATGTTCCATGCAATGTCGGCATCGGACAGAATGTGGCTCGTACGCTCGAATATGCCTTCAATGACTGGAGCATCTACACCCTTGGAAAAGCTATGGGTAAGAGCGAGGCAGAATTGGCACCCTACAAGAAGGCTGCACTCAATTATGCCAATGTATATAACCCCGACCGCAAACTGATGTGCGGAAGAGAGGAGCAAGGTGCATTCAATGCTGATTTCGTAGCCGAAAACTGGAGCGGAGAGTTCTGCGAAGGTAATAGTTGGCACTGGAGTTTTTGTGTCTTCCACGATCCTATGGGATTGAGCAAACTCATGGGTGGAAGAAAAGAAATGGCAGAAATGATGGATAGCGTCTTTGTTCTCCCCAGTTACCTGGGTCTGCGCAGCCGCGGTATGATTCACGAGATGCGCGAGATGCAAGTAATGGATATGGGACAATATGCACATGGAAACCAACCCATACAGCACATGGTATATCTCTATGACTGGGCCGGACAACCCTGGAAAGCTCAATACTGGACACGTGAGATTATGGACAAACTTTACAATCCTAATGCAGACGCATATT
>JBJFDX010000250.1:0-1876 GCA_051890235.1 Bacteroidaceae bacterium
AGCGAGATAAGTTCTTCTTCATAGTTTGATGGAGTCAGGCAGAATGCACCTAACCCTGGGATAATCTCATGGAAACCTTTCAATCTGCGCTCAACAGTACCTGGATAAAGGATGTATGCACCGCTTGTGCGGCGAATAGCATCCTTATATGCGTGCATTTTCAACAGGTCTGCACGCTTATAGATACCTTCGTCCTGTTCCTTCTTTTCGTTAAGCAAGGCTTCCGACATCTGCTCATCATTCATTGAATCATCCACACCAAGGTCAATCTTGCTGACCCTATATTTGGCATCAAAATGAATGTGTACAATCAAGTCCTCGCGCTCTGCCTGTTCCATGCTGATTTCGCCGGGCCAAATGGAAAGCGTATAGTCTGGACGCATGTTCATGGTCCACGAGCCAGACTTACCTAATTCCTCATCCTCACGTGTATGGGCAAAAGTCCGGTTGTAGTAGAATCTAACATTAAACTTGCGTTTGCCAGCATCATACAGACCCTCTATCATCGTCATCTTGCCCTGCTGAATCTCAAGGTTTATATGGTCTGCATCCGTCTTGACGAGTTTGTTGATGCTCACTGGGTCAATCTCAAACACCCTGCTAATAACCTCCAGCAACTTAAAGAACACCCAATATTCATATAGCACCGCCACATTTCTCTTGCCTGCCTCATAGACGTTGTCACCACCTTTCCACGATAGCTTTGCTGCCAGGTCGAACATCAGCCACGCCTGAAGGATCTCTCTGTATCCCTCTTTACGTTGCAGCACAGGGCTGTTGAGGTTCAATTGAGATGGCATTGACACTTGCTTGAAGAAGAGTGTGTTCAGATGATTGTTCAGCACATCCATTGTCTTGTCTATCTCAGTCTTCAGCCGGTCGTTGGCATTCTTCTTGCCACGAAGTTCCGAGCAGAATGATGTGAACGACCTCAGCACGAACTTCACGAACTGGTTCTCCTGATTGTCAGTAGTGTCACGCTTGTAGGCCACAGTCAGGGTGCGAGGCACAGAGTTCACCCCATGAGGCAACCCCAAATCTTCACCATTGCAAACAGGAATACGGTCGCGCGATGCAGCCATCTGATGCATGTTCCTGCGGCTCAGTCGCTTTACATTGCTTACGTTTCGTTCCACGACCGTCTCTTCCCATTTGCGCACAGGACTGGCTATAATCTTGTGGATTGCCTCCTGGAAAGCCGTACTTTCCACGATGCTTCTCACAAAGGCATATCGTTGGTAGAGTGTCTGCTGTGGCGTGTCGTTGTCTATCTCCAGCTTCTGCGTCACGGGGCTGCCCTGCATCAGCACCAGGTCGGTATAGTATGCCGTAATGTCCTCCAGCATTTTGCGGTAGTCGGTGCGGTATTCTGCCTTCACCGACTTGATTTCCATACTCACCTTCGCCACCTCACAATCCTGCGCCACATCCCTGATGGCGAGTGTGAGCGAACCCACATAGATACCTGTCTTCAGCGTGCCGGCATTGGGATGACGAGGCGAGTGTGAGAACCTTACAATCTCATCCTCCTTCATGAACTGATACGTCCTGTCATCTTCCGAAATCAGTTCGTACTCATACGTACACCCCTCCTGCAACTGCCATCTCGATTCGCCATAATCCACAGCATCCTCCTCCTCAAACAACATAGCGTTGCTTGAGGCAGGATACACGCACAGCTTCACTTCGCCAAACGTGCCTGTTATGGGTATTTCAAGTCTATCTGCTTGCATTTATCTTTCTACGCCTCAGCAAAACTGGTGAATCCGTTATCAAGAGCCGTCTGCATCATGCGCTGAATCTTGTCAGCCGCTTCGGGGAACTTGGCATACTGCACGTTGTCGCGGGTGATGGCCTCTGTAGTGTGTTCTTCCTG
>JBJFDX010000251.1:0-1875 GCA_051890235.1 Bacteroidaceae bacterium
TATTCTCAACTCACTCTCTTTGCTTCTCCTGGAGATGATATTGAAATCAAGGGTGATGCGCAACACCTCAATGGAGTGAAGGTAAAGGGTTCGGAGAATAATGAGGTATATACCAAATTCAGGCAGGAAGTGGAAGGAAAATCTGTGGAGGAACAACTTACCTTGGCTCGACAGTATATCCTTGAGCATCCCACATTGGCCGTCAGCCAATACTTGTTTGCGCAATATTATCTTCTTTCAGAAAATTCATCGGGCAAGGAAGTCCGCCATATATATGACAGTTTGCGCCATGCGTGTCCCGACGATATGGCTTTACTCAGACTGTCAACAGCAGTAGGGGCGTATGGGAAGTTGACACCAGGCAACAGATTACCTGAATTCAGTCTGTATACCAGACCCAGTCAGTTGCCTGACGGACCTCAACCAGATACCATCAGCAACCAGGATTACAAAGGAAAATATCTGTTGATAACCTTTTGGGCAGGTTGGAAGAGTGGTTCCCTAAGTGCTCTCTACAGGTCAAGGAAATTGCGCAGAGAGATGAAGGGAAAGGGCCGCGAACTGAATATCATCAGTTATTCGTTGGATACCGATGATGCTTACCTTCGTGATTTGGAAAGGCGTGACAGCGTCAATTTCCCTTCTTATTGCGATTTCAAATCCTTCAATAGCGAACTGGCTTATAAATGGAATATACGTCAGTTACCTTATTTCATACTTGTGGATACCAGTCAGCACATCATGGCATCAGGATCTGACTGGCAACGCGATATTCAACCCAAAGCCAAGGAATTATGCTTGTAAAGGTATTTGGTGCCAGTATGCAAGGCTTGCAGGCTACGGCCGTCACCATCGAGGTAAATGCTACTCGAGGTGTGAGATTCGTTCTCGTGGGATTGCCTGATAATGCTGTAAAGGAGAGTCATGAGCGTATCCTGGCAGCCATAGAAAACAGCGGATTTACTTTCCCCACACGTCAGATTACCATCAATCTTTCTCCTGCCGATATAAGAAAGGAGGGTTCTGGATATGACTTGCCTATGGCAATAGGCATCCTTGCTACAGAGGATAAGGTCAACACCACTCAACTTGGAAAATATATGATGGTGGGTGAACTCAGTCTGGATGGTTCGCTTGTACCCATACGTGGAGCTTTACCTGTGGCTATCAAGGCGCGTGAGATGGGTTTCGAAGGTCTCTTTGTGCCCGAAGGAAATATTCGCGAGGCAGCTGTGGTCAACAAGTTGAAGGTATATGGAGTAAGACACATCACTCAGGTAATCAATCATCTGAATGGAACGGAACTCATGGAGCCGACTGTCATCGACACGCGGGGAGAGTTTTATGCCCGCCAATGTGAGTTCGACTATGACTTTGCCGACGTAAAGGGACAGGAACATGTCAAGAGGGCTATGGAGGTGGCTGCGGCAGGAGGACATAATTTGATTATGATAGGACCTCCAGGAAGTGGAAAGAGTATGTTGGCCAAGCGTATGCCCAGCATCCTTCCTCCGTTGAGTCTGCAGGAGAGTCTTGAAACCACTCAGATACATTCGGTGGCCGGTACATTACCGGCAGGATGTTCACTTATGGCTCAGAGACCTTATCGTGCTCCTCATCACACCATCTCTCAGGTGGCTTTGGTGGGAGGAGGTACCAATCCTCAGCCGGGAGAGATATCTCTTGCTCATAATGGTATTCTCTTCTGTGATGAGTTGCCTGAGTTTCAGCGCTCAGTATTGGAGGTTCTTCGTCAGCCTCTTGAGGACAGAATCATCAATATATCACGTGCCAAGTATAGTACCACCTTCCCTTGTTCTTTCATGTTTGTGGCTTCTATGAATCCCTGTCCGTGTGGCTATTACAACCATCCTA
>JBJFDX010000252.1:0-6751 GCA_051890235.1 Bacteroidaceae bacterium
AAAGGGATTTTTTGCGTACCTTTGCAACAAATTTACACACCAAAAAGAACATCTGCATTATGAAACGAATTCTTCTCTTGACATTGGCTTTCGTGCTGGCCAACGCATGGACCTCCGCACAGGAATACAACATTCCACAAGGGAGCATACGCGTGAGAGATCCCTTCATTACCGTTGATAGGGAACAAGGTTTATACTATCTGATTTCATCAGCCCGTTCTGAAGAAGCAGTAGCTCTGAAAGCCTACGAAAGCCGAGACCTGGAGATGTGGAGAGAGGTGGGATACGTCTATCTGGGAGAAAACAGATGGATGAAGGGCGTGAATGCTAAGGTTGACCATTGGTGGGCTCCTGACACCTATTATTACCGAGGCAGATATTACACCATCGTGACTCTGACCAACCAGAAGGAAGGACGTGTGAATTTCTGCACCCTGCTGCGTGGAGGACGCAAGCCTACTGACAAATACAAGGACACCTGGATAGAAGGAAAGCCCATCAGTCTGACACCCGATGGACAACAATGCCTGGATGGCAGCCTCTTTGTGGACAGTGACGGACAGCCATGGCTCATCTACAGCGCCGAATGGAATGGAGCCGAAGTGCAGAACGGTATAGGCGAGACATGGGCCGTACGACTGCGCAGGAATCTGAAGGGACGCATAGGAGAATCCATACGCCTCTTCACCGCCGCAGACTCGAAATGGAACAAACGCAAAGAGGAACGTAATCTGGTGGTGGATGCTCCTTTCCTATGGAGAGATGAGCGCACAGGACAACTCACCTGCTACTGGAGTTCGTTCGTAAACGGAACCTATGCCGTAGGCAGAGCCGTAAGCACCACAGGCAATGTGGCCGGTCCTTGGGTGCATGACGAAGAACCATTCTACATGAACGGCGGACATCAGATGCTCTTCCGCGACCTGCAAGGACGCCTTCGCATGAGTCTGCACCACGACAACAACGATGCCCACCTGAAGATTATCGACCTGAAAGAATGAGCCAGGACACAAGACAATACATCCCTACAGAATTAGGCGAACTGCCCATCGGACAACTACTGGCCGGGTATGCCCTGCCTGCCATCATTGCCATGGTGGCATCATCGGTATACAACATTGTGGACAGCATCTTCGTGGGACAAGGCGTGGGAGATATAGGCATCAGCGGCATGGCCGTGGCCAGTCCGTTCATGAACCTATCAGCTGCTTTTGGAGCCATGATAGGTGTGGGAGCAAGCACAGTCATAAGTGTTCGATTGGGCCAAGGCAAATATGACGTGGCACAAAACATTCTGGGTAACACCATCACGCTCAACGTGGTGATGGGACTCCTGTTTACGATTGTATGCCTGATATTTCTGGATGACATACTCTACCTCTTCGGGGCAAGTGCCAACACCCTACCCTATGCACGCGATTACATGCGTATCATCCTGATAGGCAACATAGCAACCCATTGCTACTTTGGTCTGAATGCCATCCTGAGAAGTGCAGGACATCCCAAACTTGCCATGAACTGTACGTTCATAGCCATTATTGCCAACGTGATACTCGACCCCATCTTTATCTTCGTCTTCCATTGGGGCATCAAGGGTGCAGCCTGGGCCACCATCCTTTCTCAGGTGATAGCTCTCAGCATTCAGGTATGTCTGTTCAGTCGACCCACAGAGCTTCTGCATTTCCGTCGCGGCATCTATCAGCTTAAGGCAGATATAGTGCGCCAATGCTTCGCCATCGGCATGAGTCCCTTCCTGATGAATGCCTGTGCCTGTCTGGTGGTGCTCATCGTCAACCGTCGTCTGCTGGACCTCGGAGGTGATATGGCTATAGGAGCCTACGGCATCGTCAACCGTGTCGTATTCATCTTTGTGACTATTGTCTTCGGATTGGTACAAGGCATGCAACCCATCGTGGGATACAACTGGGGAGCACGCAAGGACCAGCGAGTGTGGGCTGTCCTGCGGCTGACCATCTTTTGGGCCACCTTGGTCACTATGTCGGCCATGGTGATAGGTGAATTTTTCCCCGCTTCGGTCATACGAATTTTTGGTGCAGGAGAAGAGTTGACAGAGAAGGCTGTACGTTCCTATCGTTTCACCGTTGCCATGTTCCCTCTGGTAGGTGCACAGATTGTAATAGGAAACTTCTTCCAGAGCATCGGACACGCAGCCAAGAGTATCTTCCTAAGTGTCACGCGTCAGTTGCTCTTCCTGTTGCCTCTGATATTCCTGCTTCCCGAGTGGTGGGGACTCGATGGTGTATGGCTGAGCATGCCCGTTTCTGATGCCATCAGTTTTCTTACTGCCTGCGGCATGATGTGGTACATGACTGTCAAACTACGGAAAATGCAGTCAACCATACCGCCCAAGAAGTGACAAGAAAAGACGAATGAAACGAATAGGGCTGATAAGCGATACACACAGTTATTGGGATGACAGATATCTGCGTCACTTCGAGTCATGCGATGAGATATGGCACGCAGGTGATATAGGAGGGATGGAACTCATTACGCGCCTGCAAGAGTTCCGTCCCACAAGAGCCGTGTATGGCAATGCCGATGGAGGTCAGTTGCGACGCATCTATACAGCTGACCTGCGCTTCACTTGCGAAGGTGCTGACGTATTGATGACTCACATCGGAGGCTATCCAGGACGCTACGATGCCCACATACGTAATACCATCTACACCAATCCGCCTGCTCTCTTCATCTGCGGACACAGCCACATCCTGAAGGTTCAGCGTGACCCCCGGCTGGGTTTGCTGCATATCAACCCAGGAGCCGCCGGTCTGCAAGGCTGGCATCAAGTACGCACCCTGGTACGCCTGACCATCGACCAAGGAACATTCAAGGACTTGGAGGTGGTGGAGATACCGAGGTAGGGAGACATCTGAGAATAGAGAACATCGATAAAAACAAAAATGCGAATGAAACCAATCACCTTATTATTCATGGCAATGCTCACTATGACCACCCTGGCACAAGAAATGGAGAAAAACATCTGGCCCAAGAATTTACCCGCAGATGTAAGCCTGAAGGATGGCAAGATGAAGCAAACCATGGGCAAAGATGCTATCCTGCGCATAGAACAGATGCCTATACCCACCCTACAGAAGTTTCCCGTAACAAACTCACCCAACGGAAAAGTAGTCATCGTGTGCCCGGGAGGAGGATACAACATATTGGCTGTAAACCACGAAGGAACGGAAATCGCCCAATGGCTCAACACTCTAGGACATACGGCCTACGTGCTCCGCTATCGTGTGCCCAACAACAGAGAAGGAGCACTACAGGATGTACAAAGGGCCATCAGAATAGCCCGTGCAGAAAACCCAGGCAAACAGATAGGAGTGATGGGCTTCTCAGCAGGAGCGAGTCTGACAGCAAGAGCTGCCACCAGATTCCAGACACCCAGTTATACAGCCACAGATGAGATAGACCAACAGACAGCCAGACCAGACTTCGCCGCACTCATCTACCCCGCCTACATGGACCAGGGAGAGAATCACACGCTGACACCCGAACTGACCATTACAGAACAGACACCACCCTTTTTCGTATTCCAGACTGCCGATGATCCTTATGGGAATAGTGCCCTGGTCATCTCTCAGGCCTTACGCAACCAAAAGATACCAGTACAATTGCATATCTACGAAAAAGGAGGACATGGCTATGGTCTGCGCGCCCACCTGGCAGAGGCTGCATCAAAGTGGCCCAAACTGATGGAGGCATGGCTCATGACTCTCTAATGAGTAGCTAATGAGTCTTTTTTGCTCCTGACAAGTTTCTATCCCATTTTTTTTTCGTACGTTTGCATACGATATGGAAAAAGAGAGCAAGAAAAAACACTACATACTGGTGGATGCAGAATATGCAGAAACCGTTGCCGGCAGACTAAGGAGGCATTATTCCGAAGTTCTGGGACGAGAAGTCCCACGACTGGACATGGCCGACTGGCTCACCTGTTGTGCCTTGGACTCTGGGCTTCTGCAAGGCGATAATGAAGTGCAGGTATGCATCTTTCACCAACCTGAGAAGGAGCATTTGGAGCACTTCATTCCCTGCAATCTGAAGGATGAACTTGACAAGCAAGGCTTTGACATACCAGGGTTGGCAGAGTTTACCGTCAACTGTGCAATCAAAGAAGAGATTGTACAAGGAGCTCCCCTGCCCATCCAAGCTGCGCTCTTCATTCTGCGGGACAAAGGAGAAGGACATCTCACCCTGATAACTGATGCAGGAGAACATCTTCTGGAAATCAGACAAGCTGCTCATGAAGCGCCCAAGCATCCCCTGACCATCATGGACATGGAACAGCAGATGGGTACTGCAGGCCACGTAGTCCTGGGATTTAGCATGGTACATGCCATGGGACTGAGTCAACAGGATCTGCAGAGAGAATAAGCAAGTTTAGACAGAAATAAGGAATAAAATTAAAGATATGGGAAGAATACTGATTATCGGAGCTGGAGGTGTGGCCACCGTTGCCGCACACAAAGTATGCCAGAATCCCGAGGTGTTTACCGAAGTAATGATTGCAAGCCGCACGGAAAGAAAATGCAAAGTGCTGGCCGAAGTGTTGAACAAGAAATATGGTACCAAGGTGCGTACAGCACAAGTGGATGCCGACAGTGTGGAGCAACTGGTTGCTCTATTGTCAGACTACAAACCTGAGCTGGTTCTGAATCTGGCCCTGCCCTATCAGGATCTGACCATCATGGAAGCATGTCTACAGACAGGATGCAACTACATGGATACCGCCAACTATGAGCCCAAGGACGAGGCACACTTTGAGTACAGTTGGCAATGGGCCTATCGTGAACGTTTTGAGAAGGCAGGACTGACAGCCATACTGGGTTGCGGATTTGACCCCGGAGTGACAAGCATATTCACAGCATATGCTGCTAAGCATCACTTCGACGAGATTCAGTATCTGGACATCGTGGACTGCAACGCAGGCAATCATCACAAGGCTTTTGCAACAAACTTCAATCCCGAAATTAACATTCGTGAGATTACTCAAAAGGGACTCTACTGGGAGAATGGCAAATACATCGAGACAGAGCCCATGGAGATTCACAAGCCGCTTACCTACCCCGGCATCGGCCCCAAGGAGAGTTATCTGCTGCATCACGAGGAGATAGAATCCCTGGTCATCAACTACCCCACCATCAAGCGTGCACGATTCTGGATGACCTTCGGACAGCAGTACCTCACGTATCTCGACGTAATCCAGAACATCGGTATGTCACGCATCGACGAAGTAGAATACAAGGCTCCCAAGGCTGATGGCACAGGAGAAGAAGTGGTAAAGATTGTGCCCTTGCAGTTCCTCAAGGCTGTACTTCCCAACCCACAGGACTTAGGTGAGAACTACGATGGAGAAACCTCTATCGGATGCCGTATCCGCGGCTTGAAGAATGGCCAAGAACACACTTATTACGTATATAACAATTGTTCACACCAGGCGGCCTACGAAGAAACTGGCATGCAGGGTGTAAGTTATACAACTGGTGTCCCCGCCATGATTGGTGCTATGATGTTCATGAAAGGCATCTGGAAGAAACCTGGCGTGTTCAACGTGGAAGAGTTCGATCCAGACCCATTCATGGAACAACTGAACAAGCAGGGACTGCCCTGGCATGAGTTGCACGACGTGGACCTGGAACTCTAAACAGAGAATAAAAAACATCACATACACATTATATATATTATATATATGGCAACAGAAGATAAATTGGCGAAAATGAAGGCACTTCAGGCCGCCATCAGCAAGATAGAAAAGGACTTCGGTAAAGGTTCTGTAATGAAGTTGGGCGATGAAAAGATTGACAACGTAGAAGTAATACACACAGGAAGCATCTCCCTTGACTATGCTCTCGGAGTAGGAGGATATCCCCGTGGACGAATCATCGAAATTTATGGTCCCGAATCATCTGGTAAAACCACTTTGGCCATCCATGCCATCGCTGAAGCTCAGAAAGAAGGAGGCATTGCAGCCTTCATTGATGCTGAGCATGCCTTTGACCGTTTCTATGCAGCTAAGTTAGGCGTAGATGTCGACAACCTGTTCATCTCACAGCCAGACAACGGAGAGCAGGCACTTGAGATAGCAGATCAACTCATACGAAGCGCTGCCGTTGACATCATGGTAGTAGACTCTGTGGCAGCTCTTACGCCCAAGGCTGAAATAGAGGGAGACATGGGCGACAACAAGGTAGGACTTCAGGCAAGATTGATGAGCCAGGCTCTTAGAAAACTGACAGCTACCATCAGCAAAACAAATACCACCTGCATCTTCATCAACCAGCTGCGAGAGAAGATAGGAGTGATGTTTGGCAATCCTGAGACCACTACAGGCGGAAATGCGCTGAAGTTCTATTCCAGTGTACGTCTGGATATCCGAAAGGGAGCAGCACTCAAGGATGGCGACAACATCCTGGGCAACGAAGTACGTGTAAAGGTGGTGAAGAACAAAGTGGCTCCCCCATTCCGCAAAGCAGAATTTGAAATCACATTCGGAGAAGGCATCAGCCGCATAGGCGAGATTGTAGATCTGGGTGTAAAGTTTGGAGTTATCGAGAAAAGCGGTTCCTGGTACAGTTACGGAGGGAGCAAACTGGGACAAGGCAGAGAAGGCATTAAAACCCTGCTAAAAGATAATCCCGAATTGGTCGAAGAAATGGCAAACAAGATTACGAAGGCCATGAATGGTGCACCCGATGCAGAAGAAATCATAGAGAAAGATATG
>JBJFDX010000253.1:0-6746 GCA_051890235.1 Bacteroidaceae bacterium
CCATTGGCATCCACCACGGCCTTGATGTAAGTATCACGCATGTTGTATGCTGTACGCCATATCTTTGCTGTACTCAGTTTGCTGGCCGGAGATACCTTCCAGGTTCCTTCTGTCAGCAATCCTTTCAAATCGTAGGTCTTGGTGTAATAGTAGTTGGGATTCAAGGTGAAGCTTTCATATTTCCCACCGACGGGTGTTACGGTACCGTCGCTCTTTTCGTAAACAATGGCAGCATGGAAGTTACCTGCATCTCCTGTCCAGTTGATGTAATTACCCTTGATGGCAGTTCCCTCTATCGATATGTCGTTGATGCTGAGACATGCCGTGGGTTCAGCCTTTTCTCTGTCAGAAGGACGAACGTTCATCAAGGCTGTCTGCCCCAGGCTGTATCCGTCGCTGCTGGTACTGGCTCCTATGCCGCTGTTGTCTCCTGGGTTGAGAACGCCCAACAGGAACCATCCGTCACTTCCGCCTCCCCAGCCCCAGTTGAGGTGGAACAGACTTTCTCCGTCAAAGCCATCCAATACGAATGAGTGACCGCCTCCGGTGCTCCATCCAGCAAATCCAACAGGATATCCAGCGGCAATCTCGTTGTAGATGAGATCAAACCATCCGTCAATACTGTAGTCGGTACGATATGCCATGTAGGCACTGTCATCATAACCGAAATAGGTGGAGAAGGCTGTGGATATGTTTGAACCGAAACCTGCACCGGAGGATGCTCCGTATCCCATGCCTACTGCTTGCCCTATGTAAGCCATCAGATTGGCCACGGCATCCTTCTGCTCCTGTGTCTCATTGCCTGTGTAGTTGTCCACCATGTTGTCCCAATCGATTTTGGTGCCAAGGCGTACGGTGCCTGTGGTCACGGTCTTCTTGGTTCCATTATCCAGCGTATAGGTGTTGCTTAGTTGCGGAATGGTCTTTCTGATATATTGAGGGAGTTTGTGGTAGTTCATGACCTGAGCCAGGGCTGTGGCTACGCACCCTGTGGCAGGCTTGGCTGCTGTTCCGTCTCCCTTGTAGTAGTCGGGACACTTAGAGTTATAGGGGTCTCCCTGATTCCATGTGGTGGACATCAGTTTGGGGATGGCATGCTTGGTGCTCTTGATTTTTCGGCGTGCAGCTGCCCTTTGTGTAGGGGTGCTGCCCTGGATATTATTGTCATCGAGGAACTGTATCTGGTCGGCATATGCCTGCAACCATGCCTTCATGTGCTCAGGCAAAGTGTCTTCTGTGTATGTTCCATGCTCTACATATCCCAATATTTCTTCTGTACGGTCATCTCCCGACACGATGACATATCCTTGGTCGTTACCAACATTAAAGATATAGTAAAAGGAGTTGTTCTTCTCTGAAACGTTTTTGCGTGGGGCACGGTGAACGGGGGATTCCGTCTGCATTTCCACACCTCTGTTCTGAAGAAAGACTTTTGCACTTTCCCTTGCTGCTTCTTTTGTCACAGGGTCTGCCCACAGGCACAGGCATGTACATGCCGTGACCACCAGTGTAAATACTCTTTTCATTAGTTCGCTAATTATTTGTTTAGGGGTCTTTATTCCAATTTCTCTACAAAGTTAGGGAATTCGTATGATATATAAGGTAATATGGGCGTGTTTTTTCTTTTTTCATCAGTATGACTTCTTAGGATGGTTCTCGTTTTTCGACTCCTTGAGGCTTTCATGCGCTGTTTCTTTTTCCTGATGTTACTCTTTTGCCTTCATTGGTATGGTCGAAAAGCAGATTTTTTGTAATTTTGCATAATTATGAACCATTGCGAATGTAGCAGAATGGAAAAAGATGTAAAGAATCCCATGTATGCCCGTCCGGTCATGGAGTTTCTGACCATAGCCACTGAGTATTGTGCGATGCTGGAACAAAGCGAGGGACGAAGCCGCGGAGAGTTGTTGGCTGACCTCCTGCGCTTGCTCCCTGTGTTGTATTGGCATGCTCAGGTGTTGACTCCTATGGAGACGGAAGGTCAGTTCCTTCCTGATGACAAGGTGACCGAACAGGACTATGATTATATCAGAGAGACAGTCCGAGGCCTTTTGGGTGACTGGGATGAATATGAGGACCTTGTGATGGATGAGGCCAGTGGGAGAGAGGAATGCCGATGGGTGAGCATGAGTGAGCAGTTGGCTGATGTTTATCAACCTTTACGCAATTTCGTGTGGGTATATCAGCAGCGCCTTGAGCAATGTATGCAGGATGCCATGTGGGCTGTGCGTGATAGTTTTGAACTATATTGGGGACAGAATGTGGTGGATACATTGAGACGTTTGCATCGCCTCAAGTACACCATGGAGAGAGGAAATGATGAAGACAATATTTGATAAATTTGATAAAGAAGCCATCAACGGTCTTCCTCGTGCACAGTTTGCCGGTCGCATCGAAGTGATTCAAAGCCCTTACGAGGCCGAGCGTGCTGTAGATTATCTGCTTTCTCAACCTATTATTGGATTTGATACAGAGACCAAACCTTGTTTCCAGCGTGGACAAGTATCAATGGTAGCTCTTTTGCAGGTGAGTTCTCATGATGTCTGTTTCCTGTTTCGCCTGAATGTGTTAGGATTGCCCGATTGTATTAAGCGCCTGCTCTCCGATGAGGGAGAAACCATCAAGGTGGGTCTGTCCTGGCATGACGATATCTGCGGACTTCTCAAGAGAGGATTGTTCACACCGGGCACATTTATTGAAATACAGCAGTTAGCCAAGGAGATGGGCCTGCAGGACCAGAGTCTGCAGAAACTCTATGCAAACCTGTTGGGATGTCACATCAGCAAGTCACAACGGTTGAGCAACTGGGAGGCCGATATCCTGTCCGATGCACAGAAGAATTATGCGGCCACCGATGCGTGGGCCTGCATCCAGCTCTACGAGGAGATGATTCGCCTGCGCAGCGAGGGTTATCTCATCAGAGTGAATCCTGTGACCGAACCCATAAAGCCCATGGTCTTTCCTGCCAGTTGTGAGCATGCTCTTGCTACGGCTAAAGCACAGGAGGAGAAGCCGGAAAAGACGTCACGTAAGTCTGTCTTTGCACGCACTGCACGCAGAAAGCGCTCTGTCGGGGGAGATGCTCTGACAGAAAAGAAGACTTCCAAGGTCTCAAGAAAACGAAAATCAGACAAGCAGAATGGATAAGAAAGTAATCTTGCGCAAAGGCAAGGAAGAGAGTCTCAAGCGGTTTCATCCCTGGATATTCTCGGGTGCAGTGATGTATATCGAGGGTAATCCCGAGGAAGGGGACGTGGTGAGTGTAGTAGATAGCCAGGGGAATTTCCTGTGTAAGGGACATTGGCAGGTGGGAAGTATTGCCATCAGGGTGCTCACCTTCGAGGATGAAACTATCGATGCAGACTTCTGGGTCAATCGTTTATCCTTGGCTCTGGGTGTTCGCAAGGCTATCGGGCTGGCTGACTCAGATCAGGGTGATACCTATCGCTTGATACATGGCGAGGGAGATAATTTGCCCGGACTGGTCATAGATATGTATGGCAAGACCGCAGTCATGCAGGCTCATAGCGTGGGCATGCATGTGAGTCGCAACGTGATTGCCTCTTCTCTGCATCAGGTTATGGGAGACAGGCTAGATTCCATCTATTATAAGAGTGAGACCACGTTGCCCATAAAGGCTGTTGTGGATGGAGGGAATGGATTCCTTCTTGGAAATAGTCACGATGATGTGGCCACAGAGAATGGACTTCGTTTTCATATTGACTGGCTCAAGGGTCAGAAGACCGGATTCTTTGTTGACCAGCGGGAGAATCGCAGCTTGCTTGAGAGATATTCCCAGGGGCGCAAGGTTCTGAACATGTTTTGTTATACCGGAGGCTTTAGTGTGTATGCGCTCCGTGGAGGTGCCACGCTGGTTCATTCTGTGGATAGCAGCAGCAAGGCTGTGGAACTTGTACGAGCCAATGTGGAACTGAATTTCCCCGGTGATACCCGTCATGAGGCTTTTGCTGAGGATGCCTTCCGTTTCCTGGACCAGATGACTGTTCCCTATGATTTGGTGGTGCTCGATCCTCCTGCTTTTGCCAAGCATCGCGATGCAGTCAAGAATGCTTTGCGAGGATATACCAAGCTGAATGCACGAGCCATGGAGAAACTTGCTCCCAACAGTATTCTCTTCACCTTCAGCTGTTCGCAGGCCATCAGCAAGGAACAGTTCCGCACTGCGGTCTTTACCGCTGCCACTTTGGCTCATCGCAAGGTACGTATCCTGCACCAGTTGCATCAGCCTGCTGATCATCCTGTGAATATCTATCACCCCGAGGGCGAATATCTCAAGGGACTGGTTCTCTATGTGGAATAGCCGACAAACAAATCAAAATCGATAATTAAACAGACTAACAACAGAGTACAAATGAATGCAAAAGTTAGGTTGATTGTTCTCAACTTCATGGAGTTCGCCGTGTGGGGTGCTTACCTTACATCCATGGGAACTTATCTGGCCAGCGTGGGCATGGCCAGTCATATAGGATGGTTCTACAGTGTGCAAGGGCTTGTTTCGCTCTTCATGCCTGCTCTTATGGGCATCGTTGCCGACCGATGGATTGAGGCCCAGCGCCTTCTCTCCTTGAGTCATTTGCTGGCAGGCCTGTTCATGCTGGCAGCATGCCTGTACGGTTATCAGGCGGGCGAAGCGGTTGAGTTTGCTCCGCTCTTCACTCTTTATACACTTAGCGTGGCCTTCTATATGCCCACGATAGCACTTTCAAACAGTGTGGCTTACAGTACTTTGGATAGGGCTGGTCTGGATACCGTAAAAGCTTTTCCGCCCATCCGCGTCTTTGGTACTGTCGGTTTTATTATCAGCATGTGGATAGTGGATCTTGCCGGTATGCAGGCAACTCCTCTTCAGTTTGGTTGGAGTGGAATACTTGGTCTTGTCTTGGCAGCTTATGCTATCACCATGCCTCATTGCCCCAAGAGTTCCGGCGTCAGAAAGAGTCTGGTGGAGGCTTTGGGCCTCAAGGCATTCACCTTGTTCCGTGATTACCGCATGGCGTTATTCTTCATTTTCTCCATGTTCCTGGGCGTTTGTTTGCAGATTACCAATGGTTTTGCCAATCCATTCATTACATCATTCAAGAATCTGCCGGAGTTTCAGAGTACTTTTGGCGTGCAACATGCCAATATTCTCATTTCTCTCAGCCAGATAAGTGAAACCCTCTGCATCCTGCTCATTCCTTTCTTCCTGAAGAAGTTCGGTATCAAGCGCGTGATGCTGATGGCCATGTTGGCCTGGGTACTCCGATATCTGTTCTTTGCTGTCGGAAACCCGGGAGAAGGGGTGATCTGGTTCGTCCTGAGTATGATTGTCTATGGTGTGGCCTTTGACTTCTTTAATATCAGCGGTTCTCTGTTTGTGGACAAGGAGACCGATTTGGACATACGTAACTCAGCACAGGGTTTGTTTATGATGATGACAAACGGTTTTGGTGCCACCATCGGGACACTTGCTGCCCAAGTGGTTGTCAACCGTTATGTGAATGACCTGCCTCAGGAAGCAGGAGCCATGGCTGTATGGCAAGGCTGGAATACCTGTTGGTATATCTTTGCTGCATATGCTTTGGTAGTGGCCGTTGCCTTTGCTTTGATGTTCCGATACAAGCACGTACCGGAAGCCAGGTAATCAGAGAACTGAATACAGACAAGTATGAAGGAAGTAAGATATTTCTACGTACCTGATGCGCTTCACACCAATGAGTTGCCAACCGATGAGGCTCGCCATGCCTTGCGCGTCTTACGCTTAGGGGTGGGAGATGAACTCTTTCTCATGGATGGTGCGGGGGCTTTCGTTAGAGCGGAGATTTCTGCCCAGACAGGTCATCGATGTCAGTATTCTGTCCTGGAGGTTTTGCCGCAGAAGCGCTCCTGGATGGGACATCTTCACATAGCCATGGCGCCTACCAAGATGAATGAACGTGTGGAGTGGTTTTGTGAGAAAGCTACAGAGATAGGCGTAGATGAGTTTTCCTTCGTAGATTGTCAGTTTAGCGAGCGTCATCAGCTCAAGACGGACAGGATAGAGCGCATTGTTGTCTCTGCCGTGAAACAGAGTCGTAAGGCGTGGTTGCCACAGGTCAATCCCATGCAACCTCTGGAGCGGTTCTTGAAGAACAACCCATCAGGGCAACGCTTTATCTGCCATTGTTACAATCCTTCAGATATCGGTTCGGATAGTTTGAGACAACCCCTGCTGTCACTCTTGAATGATACTGAGGATGCCACGGTTCTCATCGGTCCCGAAGGCGACTTCAGTGTTGAGGAGGTTCGTTTGGCAGAGAGTTTGGGATGGCGTAGTGTTTCTCTTGGTACCAGCCGTTTGCGTACTGAGACAGCCGCTTTGGTGGCCGTACACATGATGCAGGTTACCCATCAGCTGCCTGAGTCTGCCGATCAATGGTTGCCTGGTAATATATAAATAAGGTATAGGATGAGCAAGAGATTTATAATCGGCATATTGGTTTTCGGAATGCTGCTTGCAGTTGTTGTGGGTGTGCTCCTTGGGCTTTCTCCAGGCAGAGAGGCCTATCGGGGTTCATTACCTGCCAACCTGCAGGCCGTGGTCAGACTGGATGCAGGTTGCATTAGGAATCAGTTTCCTGAGATTCTTGCCGAGTGTCAGGCTGAGGAACTTGCTCAAAGCGGAATAGATTTTGCTCTTCCCCTCTATGCCTTTATTGATGAGGCTGATTATGTGGGCCTGTTGCTTCCTCTTTATCATGAAGACC
>JBJFDX010000254.1:0-6717 GCA_051890235.1 Bacteroidaceae bacterium
GATTACCTGCTGAAAGGCTATCTCACCCTTGACAGCATACAGTCAAGCATACTGCTCTATGACTCACTTAAAACAGCAGTTGCCGACATGCAAACTCAAGTGGATGCAGCCAAAGCACAGGAATATGCCAGTGAAGAAGCCATAAACACCTTGGCAGAAGCATCGGAAGTATTATCAAGTGCCTCCTACTCTGACGACCAGATGGAAGACCTCCTGTCACGCATGGCACTTGCCTTGCACAACATGGAATATTCTTACCTGCAAGGAGACGGCACACAGGAGAATCCCTACATCATCCTGCGTCCGGCACAACTTGACCACATGCATGACGTGCTCATCAAGGACGAGATGGTATACTTTGCACTTGGAGCTGACATCGACATGACTGGATACAACTGGGAACAGCTCAACTCTGTCGACAACAATTACAGGTATCGTATCAATTTCGATGGGCGAGGTCACATCATCAGCAACCTCACGCCCGACGGCACGAAGCACAATCCAAGCTTCTTCGGAGTACTCTGTGGCGAATGCCGTAATGTGGGATTCCTGAATGCCCATGTTAAGAGTACAACATCTGCAGGTGCTATTCTGTCTGGATATATGGGACACAGCACCTTCAAGGACTCCGAAGGAAATCTTCTGCCTGTTATCGTGGAGAACTGCTACTTCGAGGGCTCTGTTTCTGGCAAAGGCTATATAGGCGCCATCGGTGGAACTGTCAATTATTCGCCTGTCACCATTCGTAACTGCTACTGTAATGTTCAGATTATAGGCACACGTACCATGGGCAACTATGGTGGCGGTATTGCAGGACGTATACGTACAGATGTCCACCTGGAACGTAGTTATACCGCTGGAGATGTTGCTGCCTATACTGCTGGAGGTATCATCGGAGGAGGACAGAACAGCACAACCCCAGCCTGCTTGTATGAGAACGTCATGGCATGGGGCAACAGCGTGGAGGGTGAGATTGCCCTTCCTCTGGGTAGCATGACAGATGCGGACGTGCTGCAAGGAGTGCTCTTCTCTGCAAATATGAAAATCAATGGTGAGGAAACAGAAGGTGGAAAAACTGACGATGAACTGCGTGAGAATGCTGCCTCATGGGGTTCACCCTGGCATTCCAATCCTGCTGCAGGTAATGGGTATCCTATCCTGGAATGGCAGTATCAACGTGGGGACTACAGACAGAAGTGTGGCTTCCCCATCTCTGATGGCATCATCTCCACACCCTCATCAGATCAGCAAGCAAGACAAGAGACCTATGACCTGCAAGGTCGCCGCATACTCACGCCCGCCAAAGGCATCTACATCATCAACGGACACAAGGTGCTGATTAAGTGAGAGGAATGAGCTGAAAGACGACAGGATTTCAAGAACATTCCCGAACGTGAAGCAACTCGGCATAGCCGACCACAATATGCGAAGGGTGGGAATCAAGAGTTTCCACCCTCTACATTAAACAATAATAGGGGGCTCCGTGCAGGACCCACAATAAAATAACCATACCCAAACCTAATGAGAATATGAAAATTAAAGAAATTCTTATTCGACCAGTCCAGTTGCTTCTGCTGGCAGGTTCAATAGGATTCCCCTTGATGCAAAGTACCGCACAGGAGAATCAACCTACCCTCTTTCTCATCTCCAATAGCCATCTTGATACCCAATGGAACTGGGATGTGAAGACAACAATCAACAATTACATACGCAAGACCATGACAGAGAACATGGCCTTGATGGACAAATACCCTGCTTTCATGCTCAACAATGAGGGAGCCATCAAATACATGTGGATGAAGGAGTACTACCCCACGGAGTTTGAGAAATTGAAGACCTATGTGGCCAACGGGCGATGGCACATAAGCGGCATGTCGATTGATGCAAATGATGTTATGGTCTCCTCTGCCGAAAGCATCCTACACAGTATGCTCTATGCCAATCGATTCTACATGCAGGAATTTGGAGTACGCGGAGGTTACGATATCATGCTCCCCGACTGCTTCGGTTTCTCTTATGCCCTACCCTCGCTGGCTCATCACGCTGGTATCAAGGGATTCCACACCGCCAAGTTGGCATGGGGAGCAGCCTCATACAATAGTCTGGCACCTTTCGGGGTGTGGCAGGGAGTGGATGGTAGCCAGATTTATGGCATCTACAAACCCGGTGCATATGACAACCATGAGGAGTTCAACAAAGACATGACCTCCGACCAAAAGACTTTGGAGAGTGCCCAGACCAATGCCTCGGCCTATGGCGTACCTGCTGTGTTCCGTTACGTGGGTCCTCGTGGTGACCGTGGAGGTGGTCTGCAGGATAATTCCGAGAGCACAGGAGAGAATACGCCTTACTGGCTCAATCTTTGTACTCAGAAGGAAGACGGAAACCTCCGCGTGGTGCTTGCCACCCCTGACGAATGTTTCCAATATCTGGACAGTCTGCGTAACGAGAAATATCAGGTTTGGGATGGCGAACTCCCCATGCGCAGCCATGGAGTGGGAAGCTACACCAGCTGGGGCTTACTCAAACGCTTGAACAGAAAGACCGAACTCCTGGCTGATGCTGCTGAGAAATCCTCATCATTGTCCTACTGGCTGGGAGCCAAACCTTATCCGGCAGAGCAACTCCGTGACGCATGGGTGAAGATGATATGGCAGCAGCATCATGATGGTATCACGGGTACATCCATACTGTCTGCCAACGACATCTCCTACAATGAATACTATTTAGCAAATAAAACATTTGGGCAGGAACTTCGTGCCTCTGTAGGCTCCATTGCCTCCATGATGGACACTCAGGCAGAAGGACTGCCTATGGTGGTATACAACCCTCTTTCACAGAATCGCACAGATATAGTGGAAGCCGAAATAGACTGTACAAGAGAACCTCATGGGCTACGCGTCCTGGGGCCTGATGGAAAGGAAGTGCTCTCACAAGTACTTGCTTACAACGACAAGACCCACCGACTGAAATTCCTCTTTGCCGCCACAGTACCTTCATTGGGATGCGCAGTGTTTGATGTTCGATTAGGAGAACCCTCACAACTGACCTCCGACCTTACCATCGATTCTTCATCCCGGCAGATAAGCAATGGTCGTTATCGCATTACCATCAACAGCCAAGGCGAGGTGGGACAATTGTACGACCTGCAGAACAAACGTGCACTCATGAGTGCCGTTCGACAGCAAATGATTTATGACCACGAGGACACATGGCCCGCATGGGAAATCAGTTATACCGATGTATGCCGTACTCCGTCTGCGACATTAGGCAGTAATGCACAGATTACACTTGCCGAAGACGGGCCTTTGCGTAAGTCCTACCGCATCGAGCGTCAACACTCTGGCAGTACCTTCGTTCAATACATACGTATGAATGCCCTCTCTGATCGTGTGGACTGCGTCAACGAGGTAGACTGGCAAACGCAGGAAAGAATGCTGAAGGTACAGTTCCCTTTTACCTTCAGCAATGAGAACGACACCTACGACATCTCATTAGGCACCATCAAACGTGGTATCCGTAGCAACGATTGTTACGAAGTGCAAGGACACCAGTGGGCCGACCACTCAACCACCAGCGGACTATATGGCGTGTCCATACTCAATGACTGTAAATATGGTTGGGATAAACCCGATGCACGCTCCCTGCGCCTGACATTGTTGCACACTCCCTCATGCGGAGGGTATAAGCACCAGGCCAACATGGATATGGGACCTAATCACTTCACCTACTCCCTCCTGCCGCATGATGGAGGATGGAGTGAGCAGACACAGATAGAAGCAGCCAGACTCAACCAACCCCTTGTAGCCTTCATCGCATCCACACATCCTGGCACCCTTGGACGTGAGGTGTCACTGGCTACTCTCAGCACAGATAGCGTGAGCATCAAGGCTATCAAGAGAGCAGAGGATACCGATGAGCTCATCGTACGTCTCTACGAATGGACAGGCAAGGACCAGCAAGATGTACGCATTCACTTCTCTGCACCCATAGAATCGGCTCGCGAAGTGAATGCTCTGGAGGAAGAGATAGGTCCTGCCACCTTCAGTGACAGCACACTTACGCTCAACATTGGACACTATCAGCCACGCACCTTCGCCGTAAGGCTCAAAAGTCCAGACATAGAAACCGGCATCACTGCTCTGCAAGGGTCACCGGTAAATCTGACATACAACGTCGATGTGATGAGTTATGACAATTCACGAGGCAACGCCACCACACTTTATTCCTATGCCTATCCTGCAGAACAAGTTCCTGATACGGTATGGAATGGTGGAGTCTGCTTTGTGATGGGCGACCGACAGGATGGCAAACGTAATGGTGTACGCTGCAGCGGACAGGAAATAGCACTCACACCTCAGAGTGGAGAGAACAAATTATGTCTGCTTATGGCAAGCGCTAACAACACGGGCAGTACTGCCTCTGTAGTGATTGGGAATGATACCACTACCCTACAGGTTCCCTATTACTCAGGACTTGCAGGTCAACCACTCACCTGTACTACCCTTGAGGCTCATTACACCACCGACTGCGTAGCACTCGACATTGCACATGCTCATGCGGTAAGCAGCAAGACCAACGAGACCATGCAGCACATGATGGCCTATCGCTATAGCGTTCCTCTGCCTCAGGGAGCCTCATCTGTACGTATCCTCAGCAACAACAGCAAGCTCCTGCTGTTGGCCGCTACTACCACATCATCACCCATGGATGATCTGACCGACGCCACTCCCATCACCACAGAGATAGACTATCAAGAACTGGGAGGCACGGAGGAAGGAGTACAGGACGGACGTCTTGAACCACGCTCTGTAACGGCATCACACCAAAACGGCACAGGTGAAGCAGCCACAAAAGCCAATGACCAGGACGTCACCACCAAATGGTGCGTTACATCAGGACAAAGTCAGACGCCCTGGCTGCAATATACCTTTGCCCAGCCTGTGGTCATCAACCGATGGATGATGCTGGGAGCAGCCCGTGAGAATGGTGATTATGTGGCCAAAGCCTTCACTTTGCAATACCAGGACGAGAATGGTACATGGACAGATGCTGACGCAGTGACCAACAATACGCTCAACAAATGCGTGCGCAATATAAGCTCCATTACCACCCAGGCCGTTCGCCTGCAGATGAAACAGGGAGAACAGGAGGGATACACCACACGCATCTATGAGTTTGCCGTCTACGGACATCCGAAGGAAGAGACAGCCATCAGCGCACCCGATGCCAACCATCGTCCTTCAAACGTCATCTATGACCTGCAGGGACGTCAGGTTCAAAATCCCAAGCATGGCATCTACATCATCAACGGACGTCAAATGCTGGTTAAGTGAGCCATTCGTTGGCCCCTTGGATGGCATCTTGCAAGCTATTACCTTAAGTGGTAAGTGACGGTGCGCTGGGTGCCATCCTTATCTGTATAACTTATCTCATAGCGCCCACGGAATCCGCGAAACCTCACAGCGCCGGTCTTGTCGGCCTTGACGTCAACCTCGGTCTTCCAGGCATGGTTGATAAGGCTATCAAGGGCATGATAAGACAGTTTAGGACTCATATCACGGAAAAAGAGACCTGATACAGATGGTTCGCCAGGAGCTCCACAATCATCTACGATATTCCACCAGGTGATGCCCATCATATTCTTGCAACTGAACCATAGGCGATACAGGTTGTAGGCTATCACGGCTTGTATCTGTAAGCCTTTGCTGTCGGTAGATGGAGAGGTGATGGTGATTTCGCTTAGGTGGATAGGTAACCCCGTCTCCGAGAGGTTGTCCATCAACTTGCGCACTTGCTGCGGCGTTTGTATATCTTTGCCTGCTGCTATATCCAAACATTGCTGGGGGTTGAAGAGATGCATCTGAGTGCCCACCACATCTATTCTGGCACCACGGCTCATGAGGTTCTTGACCTGTTGTGCATACTCTGGTCCTGTCCAATAGTCGTTGATATTCATCAGGGACTGGTCAGGCATCAATGCAGCTGCCGTCTGAAAGGAGGTGAATGTAAAGTCACCAGGCATAAGGCCATACACGCTCTTGCACAACTTAGAGCCAGGAATCATCACTCCCCTGGCATAGTCGGCAGCACTTTCGTTTACCACGTCCCAACTGTTCACACAGCTTCCATAATAATGGAGTATCTCGGTGATACGCTTGTCAAAGAGCCTCTGCATCTTTGGTCCTAACTCAGGCAGCATTGCCTCCAGTTCTGCTGTTGTGGCCTTATAATACGCGTCAGTCATCTTGTCCTCATTGTAGAAGTTTTTCTTGGTAGCATACTCAGCCACGTATGGCTGCATGGCCTTGCGCTCCTCTTCGCTAAGCAACTGATCAACAATCCATCGGGGATGATGCCAACGGCGACTTCCCCACATCAACGGATGTCCGTGCACTTGTACTCCTGCCCTTTCACAATACTCGATACAAGGGTCTGGAGCAGGACGTCGCCAATGAGGCTGATGCTTGGGATCGGTCTGACGATTCCAGTAAGCCTCTGTATCCCAATACTCTTCCCTGAAGCGGGGACGTCCAGGCTGCATCTCAAAAGGTTCCCAATAGAAAGGAACCGTGGCTCGATTGAAGAGGGTACCAAACAGTTCCTTATATCTTCTGTTGGCAGCTGGAGAGCCCAGCTGATTGAAGTTGAACATGCTTGCGCCAAAAATAAAGTCATGAGATATTTGCTTGACATGTACCTGCGTGCCAGGAGACA
>JBJFDX010000255.1:0-1862 GCA_051890235.1 Bacteroidaceae bacterium
AGACAGTAGAAAGACACGCTGCTTCCTCTGTTCCTGGCATCGCAGGAAACTTCTTTTCTCTTTTGCAGTGGAAAGAGGGTTTAATAAAGTGGCTCTTGGTCATCATCAAGATGATATTCTCACGACATGGCTCATGAACATCACCTTCGAGGGAAACATTTCCACGATGCTTCCCAAGATGCAGATGAAACACTATCCCTTGCAACTTATCCGTCCCTTGTGTCTTGTGGAAGAGGCTTGGATAGCAGAGGTTGCCCGTCAGCAGTGTTTTGAACACCAGAAGGTGTCATGCCCTTATGAAGAGCAGACCCGACGCAGAGATATCAATGATATCTTCCATCAGCTGGAAGGACTGAATCCAGAAGCCAGATACAGTATGTGGCATGCCATCAATCGCGGCATCCCTTCTGATGACAACTGATTTTTTATCTAAATTATCTTTATCTGTAAAATGAATACAATTATCCGTTCTTCCGTTCTCTCAGGCATAGCCATCGGCATAGCTGGTTTCGGTTATCTGGCCACGGGCAAGGATGTCGTTGGTGCCATACTCTTTGCATTCGGCTTGGCTACCGTGGTTCATTATTCCTTGAAGCTCTATACTGGTACAGCCGGATTTATCCAAAAAGGTGAGTTGGGCTCCCTTTTCGTCATTCTGTTCTTCAACTTAGTGGGTTGCGCTCTGGTGGGTCTCATGGCGAGATGTAGTCTTATGCCGCTTCAGAATACGGCACAAGAGATTCTGGAGAGTCGTTTGGCCATAGGACCTTGGCGTGGGTGTGTGTTAAGCATCGGTTGCGGTTTCATCATGACCACTGCTGTCAACTTTGCCCGTCAGGATAAGATGCTTCCCTTAATCTTTGGTGTACCTCTGTTTATCGTATGCGGTTTCCCTCATTGTGTTGCTGATGGATTCTATTACCTCTGCGTGCCCCTTTCATTCCTCTCTGCCCATTGGCTGCACGTTCTTTTCTTCTATGTGAGTATTGTGGCAGGTAATTTTATCGGTTGCAATTTGTATCGTCTGGTGATGAATAAGTGAGAGTTGTGGATTTCGTTCAAAAGCTTATCGGGCAGGAAATTTCTGTTTGGTCAGAACTTCCTGCCCGATAGGCTTGTTTCTTATCTGCGTCCGCGTGATACAGACCCTCCGCCGGATGATCCTCCTCGAGAGGGGGAACTTGAACCACCACTCCTTGTCTGTGTACCGGAGGAACCTCTGCTTACGCTTCCTCCTCGTGATATGTTGGAAGAGCTGCTTCCTGAGTATGCCCTTGAACTGCTGCGTGAGAAACTGTTTCCTCGATCATAATTGGAACTTCCTGCGCTTGAACGTGAACCTGAACGTGAACCTGGATTGAAGTTACGGTTGGGCATCGTTGTTGCACGGTTCTCTGAGTGCGTGACGGGTGTTTGTCTGTTGTAGTTCCCCGATTCTGTCCTGTTATACGAATTACCTCTGTTGACGCGATCTTCACGTCCAGGCATCATGCTGTTGTCATTTCTTCCTGGTCTGCCTTCATTATTTATGCCGTTTTCCACGCGTCCGGGATTTCTTGTTCCTACTCCAGGGTTCTGTGTATCACGTCCAGGAAGGTCGAAGTGGTAACCGTTTCCTCTGCCAGGATTCACTCGTCCTCCATCTCTTCCCGGATTCATTCTTCCACCTTCTCTGCCAGGGTGTCCCATGGGTTCCCGTCCTCTCATTCCACCATCCCATCTTGGACGTCGGTCGGCATAGAATCCATGATGATAATGGTGATGCCCGTGTCCACCTCTGTATTCGTAATACACTCTGGGACAATCGTAATAGAATACGTGTCTGTGGTAATGACTGTAGATGGGGAATACCCAGCATCCAT
>JBJFDX010000256.1:0-1859 GCA_051890235.1 Bacteroidaceae bacterium
GTTTGGCTGAAGGTTTCAAGCGATTTGTTTCCTGTTTTCGCCATATTCCTCTGCATAACGGCAAATGATAATGATATGGCAGAATATCTTGAGATGAAGAAAGAAAATGTCTTGACTAAGCCGAAATTGTCATGAACATCATCTATTGCACTCATTCTACCTATAATCCCGGGGGGATGGAGCGTGTGCTCCTCAACAAGGTGACATGGATGGTGAAGCACCTGAACTGGAAGGTGACGGTGGTTACCACCGACCAGAAAGGGCGTGCTCCCTTTTATCCTTTCCCCTCTGAGGTGAGGATGGTGGACCTGGGCATCAACTACTCGGATGATAACAGCCTGGGGACACTGCGTAAGGTAATGGGGTATCTGAGGCGCAGACGTCAGCACAGGAAGAGACTGACGGATCTGCTGATGCGGGAGCGGGCAGATATCGTGGTGTCGCTCTTTCCCTCGGAATCGTCCTTCCTGCCTGACATCAAGGATGGGAGCCGCAAGGTGCTGGAACTGCATTTTTGTAAGTTCTTCCGTCTGCAGTATGGTCGCAGCGGACTCATGGGGATGATAGACCGATGGCGAACAAGACAGGATGAGCATCTGGTGAGGCGCTTTGACCGGTTCGTGGTGCTCACAAGGGAGGACCATGGGTACTGGGGGGGCTTGCCCAACATAGAGGTGATACCTAATGCGGCTCTGTTTCCCACCATTAATATACATAGTGATGTCTCTGTGCATCGTGTGATAGCGGTGGGACGTCTGGATTACCAGAAGGGGTTCGACCGACTGATAGAGGCCTGGCATCTGGTGCAGACAAGGGGTGTGTACGGTGACTGGCATCTGGACATCTTCGGACAGGGGGAATGGCGAGAGATGCTGCAGGAGATGATAACAGAAAAAGGTCTTGAGAAAACAACATGTATCAATAAACCAACCAATGCAATTTGGGATGAATATTTGAGCAGTTCGATTCTTGTAATGAGTTCGAATTACGAAGGTTTTGGGATGGTGTTGGTAGAGGCTATGGCTTGTGGCGTCCCAGTTGTATCTTTTGAATGCAAATGCGGACCGAGGGATATCATCCGGGATGGGGTGAACGGTCTGCTGGTGCCGGAAGGGGATATACAGGGACTTGCTGATGCCCTGATGCGCCTGATGGATGATGAGCAGCTGCGGAAGCAGATGGCGGCGAATGCCGTTCGGGTGACGGAGACGTACAGTGAGGAGCAGGTGATGGGACAGTGGGTGAAGCTCTTCCAGAGTCTGGCTTGATGCCTGCGGAGGTTTCTTTTCAACACGGATAGTTTTTTCTTTCAACACGGATTTGAACGGATTGGACGGATAGAACGGATAGCGCTGCGAGATGTCTGTAGGCTTGTGAGGCGTTCCGCCTTGGCGACTCTGTCATAGGTTCTTGCTCAAGAGCATTCTTGGCAAGTCCCCATGCCGTAACTCCCATGTCCTGCTTCGTATGACATCCCAAGCCCACAGACATCACGAATGTTCGTCTTTTCCTCTCGAGATTGTCATGATAGGAGGATATTACGGATGCTCTTGGTGGTGGGAAGGTTTTCTTTTTAACACGGATTTGAACGGATAACACGGATTGAACGGATAGGACTTGTTTCCTTTTTTCGGGCTTTCACCCTTGCAGCCAGTTGGAGATGCTCATTCATGCAAGCAAGCTTTCCTGTCTGATCCTCCCCAACAGCCAGGTCTGCCCACGGCAGACGGAAAGGGAACAAGTGAAGGATGCTCCTCATAAGACAAGCAATCGTTTGAGTGTTGTTCAGTAGTTGTCAGAGGATGAGTGTGGCATTCGTGATGACTGCGCTCTTATGATGTCTTGCGAAGCAGGACATG
>JBJFDX010000257.1:0-24670 GCA_051890235.1 Bacteroidaceae bacterium
AGTAGCGCAGTTGGTAGCGTACTACGTTCGGGACGTAGGGGTCGGGAGTTCGAGTCTCCTCTATCCGACACTAACAACACATGAGAAAACCATAAACAAAAAGTTCTCACATATCATCATTCTGCTTGCAGCATTTATCTGCAACAATCGCCTTGCCTGCGCACAAGAAGCCATCAAGGGGAAGGCTTCCTTTTATTCCAACAAGTTGCATGGCCGACTGATGAGCAACGGCGAACCTTATCATCGTGACAGCATGACCTGCGCACACCTGAAGTATCCTCTGGGGACGTTGCTAAAGGTGAAGAATACGCGCAATGGCAAGGAGGTGGTGGTGGAGGTAACGGACCGCGGTCCGCACGTGAAACGCTACATGATAGACCTGAGTTATGCGGCCGCCAAGGAACTGGATTTCATCAACTCGGGATTCTGTCTGGTGGAAGTGACCCCCTGGCACAAGGATGAGATACCCTATCGCGCAGAAAAAAGGGAGTATGACCTGCCTAAGCCCGAGTACGACACGATGCTCCCCATGCGCACATGGAATTATCCTGCATGGAAAAGGGAAAGCGAGGACACTAAGGAACCAGAAGACCAGCAGACCGGCGATAGTCAACAATAGCCAGATAACGGCGGAACTGAGCATCCACCAGACTCTCACTTGCCTTCTGCCATGCTGTCTGTGCCTCCAGACAATCGCTCAGAGTCTCCATCCCTGCCTGATATTGTTTCTGACTGACCTGCATATTCTCTTCGGCTTGCGCCAATGATTTCTCTGCAAGCATGACCTCCAGACGAGCTTCATCCAGATTATTGGCTGCCTGCTGCAACTCCAGAAGCATCATCTCACGCTTATCTGCCTGCTCTTCCTGAGCCATCTGCAACTTCACCTTGGCAGCCTTCACTTTCTGCGTATTGGCTCCGAAATGATAGAGAGGAACGCTCAAGGTGACTCCTCCTCCAAAGTTCCATCCATCAAGCAGACGTCGTCCGTTCACCTCAAACCCATTCGTATAACCATACTTTGCCATCAGGGCCAGACTGGGCAGCATGCTGCTCCTGGCCACACGAACCTGTTCTGAAGCGATACGGGTCTGACAGTCGAGCATGGCACTCTCGGGACGTAGAGAGACATCGGACGTCTGCACAGCCTCATGGAGTTCAGTCTGAGGATATTCGCTTGACACTTCAATTTGAGTATCAAGCGGCATGCCGGTCACATGGCAGAGATTCATGCAAGCCAACCGATGGGCATTCTCGGCCTTGCGCAGCTGGAGTTCCACCTCATCCAGCCGCACTCCCACCTTCAAACGGTCGTTGCGCATGCTCAATCCGTGGCGAACAGCACTCTCCACATTCCGATCCAGTTCCTCAAGCAGAGCCTTGTACTTCTCAGCCACAAGCACCATCTCATGTGCCTTCACCACCTTGGCATAGGCATCATCGACAGACTGCAACACCTCGGCCTCTGTCTTACGCTCTCCCTGGCGGTAAAGTTCAACCGCCATCTTACTCATCTGATACGAAGCACGTATCTTGCCTCCCATATAAAGAGGTTGCTTCAGGAGGAGCGAACCTGAGAAGAGGGTATTGATGTCATACTTCATGTTCACACCAGGGAAATAAGCAAAACTGCCTGATGGCACAAATCCCGTGGCGCCCATGGTTCCCACAGGAAGCATACCTCCGTCGATGCCCAAAGTTCCATCGCCGGTATCATAAGCCACTCCCGCCTCGAGGGAGAGACTGGGGAAGAACTGGGCCCACACGCTTTTCTGTGTATGTATAGCCTGAGTGGTGCTGAATGCGGCAGACTGACGGGCATGGTTGTGCTCGAGAGCCATCTGTCGGCAGGCTTCCACCGTGAGGGTCTCCGAGATGGCAGGAAGAGCCATCAGGGAGCAAAGCAATATGATGATGTTTCTTTTCATACGAATCTGTTTCTGATTAGGATAAACGTGACTCACCGGCCGTCCTTGATACCGAAGAACATGGCGTAGAGTACGGGAATAAACAGGAGGGTGATGAGCGTACCGAAGAGGAGTCCTCCCATGATGGTGACAGCCATACTGCCGAACATGGCATCGGTAAGCAAGGGAATCATGCCCAATACCGTGGTGAGAGAAGCCATCATCACGGGGCGCAGTCGGCTCTGACTACTCCGCACCAAAGCCTGAACGGGCTCTTCGCCGCGACTCAACTGCAGCGATATTTCATCCATGAGCACTATGCCGTTCTTCACCACCATGCCTATCAGGCCCAAGGCTCCCACTATTGCAACAAAGGTGAACGTCTTGCCAGTCACCAGGAGAGTGAGCACCACGCCCACGAACACCATGGGCAGGCATGAAAGGATGATAAGAGGCTTGCGCACGTCGCTGAAGAGCATGATGAGAATGGCTATCATGAGGATGATGGCCAAGGGAAAGTTGGCAAAGAGATACTTCATGCTGCGGTCGCTGGCCACCTTCTCGCCCTGCCATGTCATGGTGTAGCCTGCAGGCAGCTGTATCTTCTCTATCTCCCGGGCCAGGGCTGCACGGGTCTTCTCGGTCTCGAGTCCTGGGCAAGGGGTACATTGCACGCGCTGCATACGTTGTCCGTTGTAGCGAGGCACCACGGGATCTTCCCACTCCACCTTGACCTCACGGCTGACTTGCCGCAGAGGAGTGGTGCTCATCAGGTCGGACAGGAGTTGTTCCTTGGTAAGCGTACCTGTGCGCAGGCGCATCAGATTGTCCTCATTAGCCAGTCCCATCAGGGAAGGCATGGCTGAGAATACCTGCAGGTCCTGCAGGTTGTCAACGGGCTCTCCCCTCTCGTTTACACATTTCACATAGATGGTATTCGGATAGACGCCCTCGTGAAAACTGCCCACGGGTAATCCTCCGCCTGCTGTCATGAGTGATAGACTGAGGTCGCTCCGGCTCAATCCTATCCTGCGAGCCGCTGCCTGATCATAATCCACGTTGATGACAGGCACCTTGGGCTCCCAGTCGGTGGTAATAAGGGTCACCTTGCCACTCCGCTCCATGATTGTCCGGGCACTATCGGCCAGAGCATGAAGGACGGCAGGATCGGGTCCCTGGAACTGCAACTCGATGGGATATTTCTTGAACATCAGGTTGTACTTCTTGATCTTGACGTAGGCCCCGGGATAATGGGCGGTCAGATATTGTTGAATGTCCTCAATATTCTCATCCAAATCCTTGGCTGACTTGAAGTCAATAATGAGTTCGCCATATGACAGGGAGGGAGTGCTCACGGTACGCACCAGATTGTATCGGCCCGGTGTGCCTCCGACAGATGCCGTGATGTGAGTCACCTCAGGGCGTGTGCGCAGATAGGCTTCGATGCTCCTGAGATCCTTCTCCACGCGGGTGCTGTTGCATCCCTCGGGCAATTTATACTCCATATAGCATTGGTTGTAGGCCATATCAGGGAAGAAGCCCTGACGCACATAGGGGAATCCCAGTACGGACAGGCAGAGCAGGAGGAGCATCACCAGCGTGGTACTCCAGCGATGGCGGATGCAGAACTGCAGGAGAGAACCCAGAAGGCGGTAGGTGCGTCCCTCGTAGAGCTGCTGCTCAGAGTTCTGACTGTCATCGGAACCCGAGGACTTGAGCAGGCGATTGGCCATCAAGGGCACATGAGTGAGTGCCAGGAGCCAACTGAGCAAGAGGGAAACAGCCAGCACGACAAAGAGGTCATGCACATAGATGCCAGCCGTGTCGGGAGACATGAAGATGGGCAGGAAGGAGAGGATGGCTATGCCTGTGGCTCCGAGCAGGGGCATGGCCGTGCGCTTTCCCACATCAGTCATGGCCTGTAGCCTGGGTTTGCCTATGCGCATATCCACCAGGATGCCGTCCACTATCACGATGGCGTTGTCCACCAGCATACCCATGGCAAGGACGAAACTGGCCAGGGAGACACGTTGCATGGTGCCACCCATATTGCCCAGCACCAGGAAAGAGCCAAAGACAATGACTGCCAGACTGGCTCCTATGATGAGTCCGCTGCGGAATCCCATGGTAAACATCAGCACGATGACCACGATGAGGACCGACTCTATGAGGTTGAGCACAAACTGCCCCAGGGATTCGGTCACACGCTCGGGCTGATAGAAAACCTTATGGCAATCGAGTCCCGTGGGGAAACGGTCCTCCTTGAGTTCGGCAATACGCTTCTCCACGGCCTTGCCCACCTTCACAATATCCGACGTGCTGGACGAGGCTACCAGGATGCCCAAGGCATGCTCACCATCATAAGTGATGGCATTACGTACGGGTCTTTCGATACTCTTCTCCACCTCAGCTATATCAGCCAGTCGGAGCTGGTCGTCCTCGTGTCCCTGAATGATCATGCGGCGAATGTCATCCACCTGCCGGAACTTGTCGGCCACGGTCACACGCACGCGCTGGTCGCCGTTGTCGTAATAGCCGGCATAGGATGTCTTGTTCTGACCATTGAGCGTGGCGAGCACCTCGGCAGGCAGAACTCCCAGACTGGCCATCTTGTCCTGCAGCAGGCGTATGTGGATGCAGTCCTTCTGTTCGCCATAGATGTCCACCCTGTCCACATTCTCCACGTTGGCCAGTTCACGCTTCATCAATTCGGCATAGTCGTTCAGTTCCCGTTCAGAGAGTCCGTCGGCCGTGAGTACATAAAACATTCCATACACGACCGAGAAGTCCTCCTTGGTAACAGAGGTGGTGGCTCCCTGCGGCAACAGGCTCTGAGCATCATAGACTTTGCGCCGAAGCCGGTCCCAGCATTGCTCCACCTCGTCGTTGCTTACGGTACTGCGCAGTTCTACCTGAATGATAGAGAGGTCGCTGTAGGAGTAACTCTCGATGTTGTCAAGGTCGCCCATGGTACGGATGCGCTTTTCGAGCACATCTGTTACCTCCATCTCCACCTGGTGAGCCGAGGCTCCGGGGTAAGTGGTGACCACCATGGCCAGTTTGACCTTCACCTCGGGATCCTCCAACTTGCTCATGTCATAACATGCGTAGGCTCCTCCCAGCATGAATACGGCCACAAGGAAATACACCAGGAGCCGGTTGTTGAAAGCCCATTTACCCAAATCCATCATAGCAGTCCTCCGATATTTGTCTTAGAAACGGGTGTCAGGATGCGCACTTGCTGTCCGTCCTGCAGATGATGTACGCCCGAAGACACCACCAGATGACCCGTCATCAGTTTGCCCATCACCTCTGCCGTGCCGTCGGTATGCAGCATGCGCACCTCCACGGGCACGCGCCGCACCTTGCCGTCGGACGGATTATAGGCAAACACATAGCTCTTGCCATCCTGCTCGAGCAGGGCTGTGGAGGGCACACTCAGGCCTACGCAGGTGGAGTCGGACATGCCGATGCTCACCCATGAGGACATCCCCGGCGCCACACGGCTGTCCTGACTGGGGAGAGCCAGCCTCATGGTATACAGCTGGTTGGCATTTGCCTGGGGCAGGATGCCTATCAGGCTGAGCGGAACGCGCACGCCCGGCAGAACGTCGAACGTGCAGGAAAAACTGCTGAAGTGCTCTCTGTCGAGATAAGAGACGGCAGGCAGGTTGACCTCCACCTCGAGCGCGTTGCCCGATACCATCTTCATAATGGGGAGACCTGCCGACACATTCTCGCCCCCCGAGAAATAGCACTTCTGTATCCGTCCCGAGAAGGGAGCCGTGAGACGCGTGTAGGCCAACTGGTTGCGATGGTTCTGCAACTTGGCCTCTATCTGCTTGAGTCCATACCGGGCTTTGTCATAATTGCTTGCCGTGGTACCTCCGTCCTGATACAGGCCCATCACACGCTCGGCATCGGCCTTGATCTGAGCATACTCAGCCTCGGTGGCACTCAGCTGCACCTCGTAATCCACGGGGTCTATCTCGGCCAGCAGCTGACCAGCCTTCACCAAGTCGCCCTCACTCACAAGCACACGCTTCAGCATGCCGGCAACCTTGAAGGAGACATTGGCCTCGGTGGAGGCTACTACGCGACCGGGATACTGGAGTTCCACCACGCCCACGGGAGCCTTGACCGTATCGATACGTACCACAGCCTGGGTGTCGGCAGAGGGTCCCTGAGTGCGTCCGCAGGAACATAATATCGGCAGCAAGACCGACAGAAAACACATGTTTACCTTCGTATTCATAGTATGATGTACTTTTTTGCATGTTTACGTCGGCAAAGTTATGACTAATAAACACACCTGCAAAGGCCGATTTCCACTATTTATTGTTCGATATGTACACTTTTAATTCATTTATACGTATTTTAATAAACCATTTTTACCCTAATGATATTCTTTTTTCTAATTTTGCCTTATGAAAAAGGTCAATCTTCCATTTGAGCGTTTTGCGTTGAACCTGCTGCAGGATACCATCAGCACCAACCGCAACGTGCTGCTCTTTCCCGACATGTGCGGATTGTTTTATTGTCAGCAAGGGGAGGCGGTGGTGAGCATGAACGGCTGCCAGCTTACCATCAAGCCCGGCGACGTGTACATCTACATGCCCTCGTCCTACGTGTACATCATCAGCACCACACCCGATCTGGATGGCGTCACCTACAAGGCAAGCCTGGAATACGCGCTGGAAATGCTTGAGAACATTCCCTTCACCTCGAGCATCCTTGCACTCAAGGAGAATCCCTGCGTGAGCCTTACCACCATGCAGAGAAACATGCTGGAGGAACTTCTGGAGGCCATCGAGCGCAGGAGCAAGATATTTGAGACCCTGAAGGCCAACGACGAGAGCAAGATTATGCTGCAGGAATCGCTCTCCAAGCTGGGTGAGGTGCTGCTGCACGAGGTGTTCTATTACTTCTTTGCCAACCAACCTGTGGTTCACAACGTGATGGACATGAAGGGAATCGTGTTTCAGAACTTCCTGACCACCCTGATGCAGAGGTACAAGAGGGAGAGAGAAGTGGCCTATTACGCCAACGAGCAGAACATCACCTCGCGTTACTTTTCCTCCATCGTCAAGGAGAAGACAGGCCGTTCGCCCAAGGAATGGATTGTGCAGATAGTCATCAACAGCATCAAGCAGACACTACTCTATTCGGGAAAGAGCGTCAAGGAGATAGCCATCGAGTACAATTTCCCTTCACAAAGCTTCTTCGGGAAATACTTCAAGCAATACGTGGGACTCTCACCCCGTGAGTTCAGAGAAGACGCCAAGGCCAGATACCTGGGCTCATCCACTCATGCGTGACAGGCAAGCCGCCTCTCCCCCTCCGGAACTTCGCACATAAGCAATGACACCTCATTTATCAATATAAAAAGGTACGCGCGCGAAGGGAAGCGAGTTTGTGCCAAACACAGGATGAGTTTACGCCAAACATGAGACGAGTTTGCGCCAAACTCCCCCCGAACGGCCATTTCCTAAAAATAAAGCCCTACCGCACAAAAAAAGCAGAATAGATGCGCTGGCTAAAGGAATTTTATTACCTTTGCACACGCAAAAAGAAAACAATTTATCAGAGAACAGACAATGGACGACTATCACGCGGAGAACATGACTGAGTGAAAGTCCCCCCGATAAGCATGGTTCGTAATCCTGCTACCGGGAGGCAAGACTTGATTATGCTTTCCCCATTAAACAACGGAACGAAACATGCGCACATTCTGGAACACAAAGAATGGACTGCGAGCCATAGACGAATGGCAGCCCAACTGCTGGGTGCAGGTAACATGTCCCACACCCGAGGACACACGCTTCCTGGAGGATACCCTTGGCATCCCCGATTATTACATCTCAGATATTGCCGATACCGACGAGAGAGCCCGTTATGACATCGACGAAGGCTGGATTCTCATCATCCTGCGTATACCCTACGTGAAGGAGACCAAGAGCCGCACACCCTATACCACCATCCCCCTGGGTATCATCATGAAGGGCGACGTGCTCATCACCGTGTGCAACTTTGAGACAAACATGATGATTGACTTCGTCACCTATCAGCAGAAGCGCGGATTGGGATTCACCGACTCCGTAGACATGATTTTCCGCCTCTTCCTCTGCAGCGCCGTGTGGTATCTGAAGAGACTCAAGCAGATAAGCACCCTCATCGACAAGGCCAAGCAAAACCTGGACCGCAACGTGAACAACGCCGACCTGATAGCACTCAGCCGACTGCAGGACAGCCTCACGTACTTCGTCACATCCATCCGAGGCAACGAAAATCTGCTGTCGAAACTGAAGTTCAAGCTGCCCGTCGACGAACTGGATGCCGACATGATTGAGGACGTCAACATCGAGATGAGCCAGGCCCGGGAGACCACAAACATCTACACCAACATCCTCAACTCCACCATGGATACCTATGCCAGCATCATCAACAACAACATGAGCGGAGTGATGAAGATGCTCACCAGCATAAGCATCATACTCATGTTCCCCACCCTGATAGCCAGTCTGTTTGGCATGAACCTCATCAACGGAATGGAGAATACCTGGTGGGGATTCCCCCTGGCACTCGGACTTTCGGTGGGAGTAACCGTCATCTTCATGTGGTATTTCAAGCGAAAATCCTGGATTTAAGCATAAATATGAAAAAAAATGCCTTACAATTAGGCAGGCTGAGATATTTTGGCTTATTTTGTGTCGGAAAACCTCAAACTGAGGCAAATAAGAATATGTTTCAACTCAAAAAACATTATGATGGAGTCAACCGAGACTAACGAGACCACTGCCATGGAGCAGTCCGCTGAGATCAACGCAGAAGTAAGGCAGAACGAGGCCGCAAACGAGCAGAACGCTGAGCAGTCAACCGCTGCACAGCAGCCCCTGCAGGAAGCCACACAGCCACAGGAGGACACGATGGAGTCCGAAAGCGAAGCCACGCCTGCGACCAACATATACAAGACCAAGGAAGAAGTGGTGGCACGGGCCCAGCAGATTGTGGAGGACGGTGAAGCATCTGACAAGCAAGAGCTCGACCTGCTCAAGCAACTCTTCTACAAATTCCATAACGCAGAAGCACAGAAGGCACGCGAGGAACATCTGGCTGCCGGTGGCACCGAGGACACATTCATGCCACCCATCGACCTGCAGGAACCCGTCTTCAGAACAGCCATGCAAGTCATCAGAGAGCGCAGAGCCGCCCTGCTGCAGGAACAAGAGCAACAGAAGAAGAAAAATCTGGAGCGTAAACTGCAGATTCTGGAGCGTATTCAGCAGCTGGCAGCCACACCCGAAGAAGCCAACCAAGCATATGACGAAATGAAAGCCCTGCAGGCCGAATGGAAGGATATCAAAGCCGTGCCCGCAGAACAGGCCACCGAGCTGTGGAAGAACTATCAGCTCTACGTGGAGCAATTCTATGACCTGCTGAAACTGGGACATGAGTTGCGCGACTACGACTTCAAGAAAAACCTTGAGACCAAAACCAGACTCTGCGAGCAAGCCGAAGCTCTGGCCCAGGTGGAAGACGTCATACTGGCATTCAACCAGCTGCAGAAACTGCATCAGGAGTGGAAGGAGACAGGCCCCGTGGCCAAGGAACTCCGAGAGGAACTCTGGACACGATTCAAGAACGCTTCCACCGTGGTCAACAAGCGTCATCAGGCACACTTCGAAGCCATCAAGCAAGCCGAAGAGGAAAATCTGGCAAAGAAGACTGCCATCTGCGAAGAACTGGAAAGCCAGCAGACCGACACCCTGAAGACCTTTGCCGACTGGGATGCCGTCACACAGAAGATTATCGGACTGCAGGCACAATGGAAGACCATCGGATTTGCACCACAGAAGGTCAACGCACAGATATTTGAGCGATTCCGCAAAGGATGCGACGCATTCTTTGAGAAGAAATCACAATTCTTCCGCCAGCTGAAGGAAGAACTCAACAGCAATCTGGCCAAAAAGAAAGAACTGGTGGAGAAAGCCGAAGCCCTGGCCAACAGTACCGACTGGAGAAGCACCAACGACATACTGGTCAACCTGCAGAAGCAATGGAAGGAGATAGGCTCCGTGCCACACAAATACTCCGACGCCCTGTGGAAGAGATTCGTGGGCGCATGCGACCAGTTCTTTGAAGCCAAGAAGAAAGCTCATGCCGAAGCCCACGGCGAAGAGAAAGCCAACATGGAGCAGAAGCAAAGTATCATCAGCATGCTCAGGGAACTCGCAGCCAAGGAAGGCGAAGACATCATGCAGCAAGTCAAGGAACTGCAGCAGAAATGGAACGAGACGGGACATGTGCCCTTCCGCGAGAAAGATCGTCTGTACAAGGAATACCGCGAGGTGTGTGACAAGATATACAACGCATTCAGCGCCACACAAAGGCAACGCCGCATCAACAACTTCCGCTCCAGCCTGGCTCAGAAAATCGAAAAGGGAGCAAGCAGCATCGATACAGAGCGTCAGCGCATGATGAGAGCCTATGAGCGCATGCAGGAGGAACTCAAGACCTATGAAAACAACCTCGGATTCCTGACCAGCAACAGCAAGAAGGGCAACAGCCTGGTGGACCTGGCCAAGAAGAAGGCCGACAAACTGCGCGAGGAACTCAACCTCCTGGCACAGAAAATCAAGGCCGTAGACGAGCAGATAGCCAAGGATAAGGACTGACATCCTGAATCCCATCCTGATACAGAGCGTGAGAGAAGCAGTCCTCAGAAAGGAACTCTCACGCTCTGCGTTTATTCCTGCGGATGGCAATATCCACAAATCAACTCAGAATTCTTTCCCCGCAATATGAACAACAAGTCGCATTCCCACATGAGAAGCATGAGAACAGTCCCCTCGCACGCATGTGCGCGTACATTATTTATTCTGCTCTCCTTCCTGATTCTTTCCTCATCCCCGGCCTGGGCAGCCAATATCACAGGCACAATCACATGCAAGGGAAAAGGCGTGGAGGGCGTGGTGGTAAGCGACGGATTCTCCTTTACCACCACCAACAGGAATGGTGCCTATGTACTGCCGTCTGACAAGAAGAACGGGTATGTCTTTTACGTCATCCCATCGGGCTATATGCCCCTGTGCGAAAAGGACGACTGGCAGGAGAAACTCTTTGGAGGTTTCTGGCAAACGCTTGCCGATCCTGCAGATTCCGAAAAGGATGAGCAACACAATTTCCTGCTCAGAAAGGAGCCAAACGACAGGCATATCATGGTCTTTGAGGCCGATCCGCAACTGGCCGACAGAAAGGATACCAAGGACATGCAACTCTATGAGAAACTCTTCCTGCCACGCATCAAGGAAGAATGCCAGAAGGCTAAGAAGACTCCCATCTACTCCATCGTGCTGGGCGACCTGTCGTGGGACAACTATTGGTATAGCAACAAGTTTACCATTGCCGATTACAGGGACCACATTCTCAAGAATCGCCAATCCTATGGCATGAGGCACTTCTGCGTACCGGGAAACCACGACCACGATCCTGCCACTCCACATTCGCCCGAGACGGATTTCCTGGCTGCAAGCACCTTCCGCAAGGCCGTGGGTCCCAACTATTACTCGTTCAATATAGGCAAGATTCATTATGTGATAATGGACGACCTCATCTACGAGAACCGGCCCGGCAAGGAGGGAAAGTATAAAAAAGGTGTGGTGGGAACGCGCAACTACAAGACGGGACTTACCGACGAGCAACTGGCCTGGCTGGAAAAGGACCTCTCCTATGTGAATCCCGGCACGCCCGTCTTCGTCTGCATGCATGCTCCTGCCTGGGCCGAGAATGGCCGTTTTGAGGTGGTGGAGCGTCTGACCTACAACAAGAGCACCCTGAGATTATGCCAAACGCTGAGCAAGTTTGAGACCGTGCATATCATGTCGGGCCATCGCCACCAATGCTACAACATGCAGCCCGAGCAGTTTCCCAACGTGATGGAGCATTCCGTGGGAGCTGTAGGAGGCAACCTATGGGCTTCGGGAAGCCTTACCGGACACCCCGTTTGCGTGGACGGAACGCCTGGCGGCTATCAGGTATTCAGGATTTCAAAGCGAAACATATCCTGGCAGTTGCGCACTTTGGAAGGCACGGGCAACGAGCAATTCCGCATCATTGACGGCAACACACTCCGGGAATTCTTCCTTTCCGATACCGCATGGCAGGCCATCATGAAGAAATACCCGGGCAGACAGGACTTCTCTGAGTTGCCGCAAAACACGATTCTCGTCAACGTGTTCAATTATGACTCGGAATGGAAGGTAAGAATCCTGGCCGACGGCAAGCCGCTGGAGACCAAACGCGTCAAATGCGAGGACCCTTATCCCGTGATGGCTTACGACCTGCCCACCTTCCGCAAGAAAAAGAGTTATGGCGAGGGAAGCTACACACGATATAACACGCACACGTTCATGGCCGTGGCCAACCGGCCCGACTGCCGGATAACCGTGGAAGTGACCGACAGGTTTGGCCGTACCTTCCGCGCCACCAGGCAGTTTCCTCTCCCATGTACCATGGAGGACCTGGCTCCCTCGGGCATCTGACCTCCCTCGGGCATCCTGACTTAAGGAACAGACGCCCGCTCCTGTTGGGAATCCCATTCGGGTTGCAAGCAAACAAAATCCCCCAGGGATGCCTCGCATGAGGTCTCTCCGGGGGAATCTATCGGGATGTCAGTCAGAAGGAATTCCGTTCCGACATCCCACCCTAACTAAAACTATTTCAGAAAGTTCATAAGGAAAGCCTTCCCGGCCGATATGATGACCGAAAGGATTTACTTCTGACAAGCAGCACAGGGAGTCCAGGGTTTCAACTGCTGGAAGAAGTCGTTACCCTTGTCGTCCACCAGGATAAAGGCGGGGAAGTCCTCCACAGAAATCTTCCAGATGGCCTCCATGCCCAGTTCGGGGTATTCCACGCACTCGATACTCTTGATGCTGCTCTGGGAGAGTACGGCAGCTACGCCTCCGATGGTGCCCAGATAGAATCCGCCATGCTTCTGGCAAGCGTCTGTCACCATCTGACTTCTGTTGCCCTTGGCTATCATGACCAGGCTGGCTCCATGATCCTGGAACTCATCCACATAGGGGTCCATACGGTTGGCCGTGGTGGGTCCCATGCTGCCGCAGGGATATCCCTGGGGAGTCTTGGCAGGTCCTGCATACAGGATAGGATGATTCTTGAAGTAATCGGGCATCTCCTCGCCGGCATCCAGTCGGGCTTTGAGCTTGGCATGAGCGATATCACGTGCCACGATGATGGTCCCCTTCAGGTTTACGCGTGTGCTCACGGGATATTTGGTGAGTTCGGCACGTACGGCATCGATACCCTTGTCCAGGTCTATCTCTATGCCCTTGGTACCCTCTCCGGGCTTGCGCATTTCCTCGGGAATGAGTTCTGTGGGATTGGCATCCATCTGTTCCAGCCAGATACCGTCCTTGTTGATCTTGGCCTTGATGTTTCTGTCGGCCGAGCAGCTCACGCCCATGCCGATGGGACAGCTTGCTCCATGACGCGGCAGGCGCACCACTCTGATGTCATGAGCCAGGTACTTGCCGCCAAACTGCGCTCCCAAGCCAATCTTCTGAGCCTCCGCCAGCAGTTTGTTCTCCAGATCGATATCACGGAAGGCGCGTCCCGTCTCGTCACCCGTGGTGGGCAGGTTGTCATAATACTTGATGGAAGCCAGCTTCACGGTCAGCAGATTCTTCTCGGCGCTGGTGCCTCCGATAACGAATGCGATATGGTAAGGAGGACATGCTGCCGTGCCCAAGCTCTTCATCTTCTCCACGAGGAAGGGCAACAGGGTGCCTTCGTTCTGGATGGTAGCCTTGGTCATGGGATAGAAGTAGGTCTTGTTGGCAGAACCTCCGCCCTTTGCCACCATCACAAACCGATACTCATCTCCCTCCACAGCCTCTATATCAATCTGCGCGGGCAGGTTGCAACGGGTGTTCACCTCGTCATACATGTTGAGGGGAGCGTTCTGCGAATAGCGCAGGTTGTCCTGAGTGAAGGTATTGAAGACGCCCAGACTGAGGGCTTCCTCATCCTCGAAATCCGTCCACACGCGCTGTCCCTTTTCGCCATGAATGATGGCCGTACCGGTATCCTGGCAGAAGGGGAGCACGCCCTTGGCAGCCGTTTCGGCGTTGCGGAGGAACTGCAGGGCCACATACTTGTCGTTTTCCGAAGCCTCGGGGTCGTTGAGAATCTTGGCCACCTGCTCGTTGTGTTCCCTGCGAAGCATAAACTCCACGTCATGGAAAGCCTGCTGAGCCAGCAGGGTGAGTGCCTCGGGAGCCACCTTGAGGATTGTCTTTCCCTCAAACTCAGCCGTACTGATACCCTCCTTGGAGATAAGGCGGTACTGTGTCTTGTCTTCTCCCAGCTGGAACATGGGAGCGTACTTAAATGTCACATTAGCCATAATGGTTTGTATTTATTGATATTGTATATGTTTTGTTTCCTTCGGATTCATGCCTCCTCGTAGTCCACCTCGTGATCGAGCTGGGTGAGGAAGTCCTCCAGCACGCCCGGCTCCACGTCGCCCATGGCAAACTCCTTCTCGGCATCCTTGCGTATCTCGGTTATCCAGGCCCTGCGTGCCTGCACATACTCGTGATGGATGCGCTTCACGTCCTCGGGGCTTATGGTCTGCAGGCCATAGTAATCGAGTATCATGCGATAGGTCCACCTCCACACGCTGTCACGATATTGTGCATGGACGGCGTCAAACTCCGCCAAGAGTTGCTCCACGCTGGCAAACCTGCCCTGGGTAACGGCGTCCCTGATGCGCAGTTCCTCCGAGAGAGGGAGCAGCATGCCCGACAGGTCGGTCCATTCCCCCTCGCCCACGGATGATGTGGGCGGCACCACCTGGCCATATCTGCGTATCACGCGCTTGAGCACGGCTCCCATGTAGATGCGCAGGGCTATGTCATAATACTTGATGCCCTTGCGCAGGGACGAGGCGTTGATGACATACTCGTGGTAATTATAGGTGGACACATTATCTCCCGAGGCCTCGCGCAGGCGCTCCAGGATGCGCTTTCCCTGCAGGATTTCTCCCACGGAGAAGGGCGAGAGCCAGTCGAAGTTGACGATACTCTTCTGGCATTCCGACACGCGCATGTCTCTCTTGGGCCACTTGCGTATGTCGCGATAGAGTCCCACGGTGGTGATATTGCGCCCCGGGGACAGATACATGACGTCTCCATAGGCGATGAGATAGGAGAAGGGCAGGCTTCTGGTATCGGGATGATACATCAGTTTGCCGAAGCATACCGAGAATGTGCCTATGTGGGCAGGCATGAGAATGTAGGCCCCGCTGGCGGTCTTGGTGCCTCGCTCCAGTATGCCGTAATGCATGGGTCCCATCTTGTAGGCATGATTGGAGAAGTTGGTGGCCGAACCTGCGTTGTAAAACGAGAACTGTCCGCCTATGAGTAGCGAGCTCTTGTGATGTGATGACGAGAAGGGTCCGCAGAAGGCTGCGCAGGCCTCGCCGTTGCTCATGAATGAGTTTGCGAAAAACACGCTCTGCGATGCGGCAAAACCGTTGGTGACTTTGCATGATTCTCCCACGAAGCAGTCCTGCATCTTCACCGAGTTGGTAATCACGGAGCCGTCGGACACGATGGAGTCCTCGCAGATGACGCCCGTGCCGATGCATACATGTGCCGTGGGTGAGCTGAGCAGGGTGCAGTCCTTGAGCCTCGACACGCCGTCTATCACGCATCCCTGCTGCATCACGGTATTGATGATGGTGCGTGTGTTCACTATCCTCACGCCGTTGTCCACCAAGCCTCTGGGGGCCCGATGCTGCTCTATCTGCCGTCTGACGAGGGCTGTCAAGGCCTGGGTGAAGGGGGCGTCTGTGGCATATTTCACCATGAGTGCTGCCAGCTGGCTGTTGAGTCCGCGGAAGAGGATGACGTTCCCCTCGCCCACCTCGTTGAGTACGGATATCGTGTTTCCCTCGCCGAAGGTGGCTTCCCGGGTGGTCTCCATGGTGCACACGTTTGAGATGTAGCAGTTGCAGCCAATGGTGTAGTTGTTGATATAGTTTCCGATGTTCTCTATCAGGCAGTTGTCCCCCACGCGCACGTTTCTCAGGGTGGCGTTGCAGATGCCCGTATGCTTGGCAAATCCCTGGCTCACCTCTATTTTTTCGTTGAAGGCTCCCAGCTCTATGTCGCCGTAGAGCATGACCCTGTGCATATATTGCGGGGCAAATCCCGGAGCCACCCTTACGCGATTCCAGTCCTCGGCCCAGCAGGAGTTTGCCTCCAGGATGGATATCTCCTGTCCTGTCAATGGTCTGTATGTATTCATGCCTCGTCCTGTATGGGGTAAAGGAAGTCGTTGTAGGGATACTTCTGCACGTGGAGTTCGCGCACGCGGTTGTAGAGTACCTTCTTCAGGGTGTCGATATTGACCTTGTCCTTGGCCGAGATAAACAGGCAGTTGTCCTCCAGGCGTGCCATCCAGGTGTGTATGAGCTCGTCTATCGACACGTTCCTTTGTGTGGCAGGCGTGAGGTCATCGGCATCCTTTTCCTCCCAGGTGTAGGCATCTATCTTGTTGAAGATGACCATTGAGGGTTTCTCGGCACATCCCAGGTCGGCCAGGGTCTTCTCCACCACCCTGATCTGTTCGCTGAAGTCGGGATGCGAGATGTCCACCACATGCAGGAGCAGGTCGGCCTCGCGAACCTCGTCGAGGGTGCTCTTGAAGGAGTCCACCAGGTCGGTGGGCAGCTTGCGAATGAATCCCACGGTATCCGAGAGCAAGAAGGGCAGATTGTCCACGATAACCTTGCGCACGGTGGTATCCAGGGTGGCAAAGAGTTTGTTCTCGGCAAAGACCTCGCTCTTGGCCAGCAGGTTCATCAGGGTACTCTTCCCCACGTTGGTATATCCCACCAGGGCCACGCGTATCATCCGTCCGCGGTTGCTTCTCTGGGTGGTCTTCTGCCGGTCTATGTCGGCCAGCCTCTGCTTGAGCAGGCTCATCCGGTTGAGGATGATGCGGCGGTCCATCTCCAGCTGGGTTTCTCCGGGTCCTCTCAGTCCCACGGATCCTTTTCCTCCGCCCGAGCCGCTTCCGCCTCCCTGTCGCTCCAGATGTGTCCACATGCGTTGCAGCCTGGGCAGCATGTATCTGTATTGTGCCAGCTCCACCTGCGTCTTGGCGTTGGCCGTCTGGGCTCTCATGGCAAAGATGTCCAGGATGAGACTTGTGCGGTCGAGCACCTTGATGTGGAGTTCGTTTTCGATATTGCGCAACTGCTTGGCACTCAGTTCGTCATCAAAGATGGCCATCGACACCTCTCTCTCGGCATCCTCCTCGGTCATGATGTATGCCCTTATCTCCTGCAGCTTGCCTATGCCCAGATAGGTGGTGGCGCTGGGTCCGTTCATCCTCTGAGTGAATCTCCTGACGGTCCGTGCTCCGGCTGTCTCGGCCAGAAACTCCAGTTCGTCCAGATACTCCTGAGTCTTTCGTTCGGGCTGCTGGGGCGTTACCAGTCCTATCAGTATGGCTGTCTCCTGCTGTTCTCCCTGGGCGTCGGCAGCCCTGGTGAGGGTGGCCTTGCCTGTCTCCGAAGAGAGTGAGGAGCGCGAGGAGTTGTAATATTTGCTTCTGCTTGTCTTCAAGTTTCCGTTCCTTCCGTATGTAAATATCCGTTTATCTGAAATGGGCTTGCATCATCTTACCTGCACCACCAGGTATCTGGTCACGCTCCAGAACCTCTTGGGGTCTGTGATGTGCAGCTCATACTGTCCCTGGGCGTCCTTGACCAGACTGTATGATCCGCTGGGGTGCGTGGTGAGCAGCTTGGCGCTCTTGCTGTAGAGCTTCACTTCCTTGTCATAGCGGATGTCTATCTGGGTGAAGTAGTCGCGGTTGAACTCTCCGTCCTTCAGCACGTCTCCGCTGGTGAGTATCTTCTGCTCCTTGAGTTCCGATTTTGTTCCGAAGACGAACCAGGCTTCGTTGAGCTGCTTTTCCTGTGCGGCCAGACTCTTCGACTTCGTCTGTACGTCGGCCTCCAGGGCGCTCACGTTGTCGTTCAGCTCGCTTATCTCCTGTCCCTTGCGTATCAGTTCCTCATCCTTTTCGGCCAGACTGGCTTCCAGTTCCTGTATGCGCTGTTCCTGCTGCTCAATCTGACTTTGCAGGTTGGCGATGGTCTTCTGCAGCTTGTCGGCCTTGATGTTGCTGTTGCGCAACTTCTCCTTCAGCTGAGCCACCATGTCGCGGTTCTGCTTCATGGCCTGCTCGATATAGTCCAGATTCTCCCTGATGAGTTCCCTGCTGCTGGCGTTCTCGCGGGTGGCATCGGCTATGGTCACCCTTCCCTCGGCCTCCGAGATGCGTCGGATACCCTCCTGCACCTCGTTGAAGGTTCCCATTATATCATCCAGTTCGGCATCCTTTCCGTCGATGATGCGTTGCAATGAATCACGTTCCTGGCGGGCAAGCTCCTTCTCGGCCTGTCCATGACTGCACGAGCACACCACCAGCGTGCAGGCGCATACGATCATAAATTTCTGTAACTTCATAACTTCTTATAATCTTTATCGTTACTCTTCGTTGTCTCTTTCCCGTCTCCTTTTCCTGCCTTCCCCCGCATTTCGCTCCGGGGCTTCTTCCTGGGGGCATCCTCCCACCACGATGACGAACTCTCCCCTGGGCTCGTGGGCGGCAAAGTGGTCCATCACCTGGCTCATGGTGCCCCTCACGCTCTCCTCGTGTATCTTGCTTATCTCGCGGCAGACGCTCACGGGGCGGTTTGGGCCAAACACCTCGGCCATTTGCGCCAAAGCCTTCACCAGTCTGTGCGGAGATTCGTAGAAGACCATCGTGCGCGGTTCCGTGGCCAGGGCCTTCATACGGCTCTGCCTGCCCTTCTTCTGAGGCAGGAATCCCTCGAAGCAGAACCGGTCACAGGGCAGTCCGCTGCTCACCAGCGCAGGCACCATGGCCGTGGCTCCGGGCAGAGTGATCACCTCGATGCCGGCCCTGATGGCCTCGCGTGCCACCAGAAAGCCGGGGTCGCTGATACCGGGCGTACCGGCATCCGACACCACAGCCACCGTCTCACCCGCGCGCAGGCGGTTCACCACGCTCTCCACGGTCTGATGCTCATTGAACTTATGATAGCTCAGCATGGCATTCCTGATGTCGAAATGCTTGAGCAGATTGCCGCTCGTGCGAGTGTCCTCGGCCAGTATCAGATCGGCCTCCCTGAGTATCCTCAGAGCCCGCATCGTGATATCCTCCAGATTGCCCACAGGAGTGGGTACCAGATATAATGTCCCCATCGTTTGCTTGTTTGGGACAAAATTAGCGAGAAAAAACGAATTGAAGCACATGCCGGGCGAAAATATCGGAGCAAGCCGGTCATGCGCCGCTTATCTGCCATCCCCAAGCCGATTCCTTCACCACACGAAAAAATATAGGCCGCACATGCCTCCACATGAAGAAACATTACTACCTTTGTCCACACACAAGGCACGGCACGCACGAAGCAGGCCGTCACGATACAAGACATACCAATCAAAGACAAGGGGAATGAAAGACGTAGGCTCCAGCAACGGAGAGATGATGCGCCGGGGGCGCGTGGAAGTCATCTGCGGTTCCATGTTCTCAGGCAAGACCGAAGAACTCATCCGCAGACTCAAGAGGGCGCAGTTTGCCCATCAGAGGGTGGAAATCTTCAAGCCTGCCATCGACGTGAGATATAGCGAGGAGGAAGTGGTGTCACACGAGGGCAACAGCATCATGTCCACACCCGTCGACTCCTCCACCAACATCCTGCTCCTGGCTCAGGGAAGCGACGTGGTGGGCATCGACGAGGCCCAGTTTCTCGACCATCATATCGTGAGCGTGTGCAACTCCCTGGCCGACATGGGCATACGCGTCATCGTGGCAGGACTCGACCTCGACTTCAAGGGGCAGCCCTTCGGACCCATGCCCGACCTCTGCGCCATTGCCGACGAGGTGACCAAGGTGCACGCCATATGCGTCAGATGCGGAGCCCTGGCCTATGTGAGCCATCGCATCGTGGCAGGAGACAAGCAGGTCATGCTGGGAGAGAAGCACGAGTACGAACCGCTCTGCCGCGAATGTTACGCCAAGGCATGCGCCCGGAACAATCATCAGGACAACCCACAACCATCAGAGGAGGAACAATAAGATGCTGGAAGAGAAAATCACCTTCGACCGCGTGGCGCGATGGACCATCGTGCTGCTCCTGGGCGTGGCTGCCGTGTGGCTCACCAACAGGCTCTCCACCGTGCTCCTGCCCTTCTTTGCCGCCTGGCTGCTGGCTTACATGATATATCCCCTGGTGCACTTCCTGCAATACAGGCTTCGCCTGCGCAACCGCGTGCTCAGCATCCTGGTGGCATTCATCCTCGTGTGCGGAGTGATAGCAGGAGCCCTGGCACTCATCATTCCGCCCGTGGTGGAGGAGAGTCTGCGCATAGGCGAACTGGCCAAGATCTATTTCCATGACACGCTGGTGGAGACCGGACTCATGAAGCAGCTCGAGGACACGCTCAGACAATATGCCGAGGGCATCGACTTCATGCACCTGGCACAGCAAAGCTCCTTCATGGACGCGCTCCAGAGCACGCTCCTGCAGGCATGGGCACTCCTCTCCGGCACCCTCAACTTCGCCCTGGGACTGCTGGGACTGCTCATCGTGCTCCTCTACATGTTCTTCATCCTGATGGACTACGAGAAGCTCTCCACAGGATGGGTCAACCTCATCCCCAAGGGGAAGAGAAACCTGGCCACCATGATCGTGCAGGACGTGAAGTCGGGCATGAACGCCTACTTCCGCGGACAGGCCCTCATAGCCCTCTGCGTGGGCATCCTCTTCAGCATAGGATTCCTCATCATCGACTTCCCCATGGCCATCGGACTCGGTCTCTTCATCGGACTGCTCAACCTGGTACCCTATCTGCAGACCATCGGATTCGTGCCCACCCTCCTGCTGGCCTTCATCAAGTCGCAGGAGACGGGACAGAGCTTCTGGATCATAGCCGCCTGCGCCCTGGCCGTCTTTGCCGTCGTGCAGGGCATCCAGGACCTCATACTCACGCCCCGCATCATGGGGCACGCCATGGGACTCAACCCAGCCGTCATCCTGCTCAGCCTCTCCGTGTGGGGCAGCCTGCTGGGCTTCATCGGACTCATCATAGCCCTGCCGCTCACCACCCTCCTGCTCTCTTATTACAAGCGGTTCGTGCTCAAGGAGACCGATGCCTCCTCACCGGCTTGAAACAGCCTTCCCAAGGGACAGAACCCCCCCCAGGGAGAGGCCGCACAAGAAAATTAGCAGACTAAAGTTTGCCGAATGCGAAAAAGTACGTACCTTTGCACCGCTGTAGCGCCAAAGTGCCCTACAGACATCAGGTTGACTCGCTAGCTCAGTAGGTAGAGCACTTCACTTTTAATGAAGGGGTCTTGGGTTCGAACCCCAAGCGGGTTACATCAGGCGGAAGCACATCAGCTCTCCGCCTTTTTCTTTTTCCTTTTCCCTCCCATCCGTGGCAGGAGAACGGGAGGTCAGTAGATATTCCGTGGGGGAATTACAGAACCGGTCCTGCGGGGGCCTGCCCTCCAGGCAGTACGCCAGAGGACAAGATCTTCGTCATTCGCTTCCCCGATACTTCTGATGGGGATTCTCATCATCTGCCGTCCCGTCGTCCGGATTCTCGGCCACCATCATCGGGATGTCCTCCTCAGGCAAGCCGTACTTCCTTACCTGATGGTCCTGCAGGAAGATCTTGCTCAGGGTGTAGACGAGTGACAGCAGGGTCTTGTCTCTTTTGGCTGGCTTGAGCTCGCATTCCCATATGGTGATGGAGTGCCATCCCATTGCTGCAAGTTTTTTCTGAACCTCGATGTCGCGCTCCCTGTTTCTGTTCACCTTGTTCTGCCAAAACCCGGTGCGCGTCTTCGGAACCACAAAATATTTACATCCCTCATGCCCGTGCCAGAAGCATCCGTTCACGAAGATGCAGGTGCGGTATCTTCTCAGAACGATATCGGGCTTCCCCGGCAACCGCGGATGATTGAGCCGGTAACGGAACCCATGACTCCACAGATATCTCCGCACTTCGAGCTCGGGCTTCGTGTCCTTGGCACGGACGGCAGCCATGTTCCTGCGGCGTTGTTCGGGAGTCAGACGGTCAGGCATGAGGACATTATGCTTTTGATTTACTTATTGCAAAAGTACTGAATTTCCCCGTACTCCCACCCTTCCGATTCATTTATACGACAAGATTCATAGCTTTTGCAGACATTAGACAAGATTTTGCATCTTTTTTAGTATTTTTGTGTTCAAGAGTTCCGTTCCATGCAGGTTCGGAGTCACCCCAAAAAAAATAAAAACATGGCAATATACGCAATCTACTCATACGAAATCCGGGAGGGAAACGGAAACCTCTTCTGCAAGGAGACAGAGGTTAAAGCCATCGACATGGCCAACGAAATCATCGGCAATCTGCTGCGTGACGGTCTGAACGTGGTGGGGAAGAAAAGGAAGGAAAACCAGCCGCTGAAGAGTCTCAACCTTGTGGAGCACGACCATGTGTTCGCATGGGTGCTCTGCAACGTGAAGGACATCACGCAATACGAGGGGCACGAGAGGAACACGCTGGAGTCGCATCCCGGCAGCTACGTGATTTTGGACAACAGACCCGACGTCTGCCAGATAGCCATCGAGAGAAACAGCGCATTCGATGCCGATACCGACAAGGTGGTCAAGTATCTGGCAAGGGCCTTCAACAGCCATCTTCCCGATTACGGACTCAAGATGGTCATCAGCAGGAAATGGCAGGCGGGAGAGTTCAAGAAGGTCGTACGCGAGCGTATCCTGAAGCACAAGGATGCGGTCAGAAAGGTGGTGTGGGAGTTTCCCAACCCCGACAAGGTGAGGGGCATCGATGCCACCTCGCAGATGAAGAGAAGGCTGGAGAGCCTGAAGAATATTGCCCAGACCATGAATGCCCTCAAGGGCCAGCTGACTCTGACCGGATCAAAGGGAAATCCTCTGGTGGTGGACGACGACCAGATAGAGGTCCTGGCCGACATCATCGCCCTCAGCGCTCAGAACGACTACAAGCTGACCTACTATTTCTTCAAGACGGCCACCGTGAACATCAAGGATGTGGCTTATGCCAGCGCATCCATTGACGCCAAAGTCATCACAGAGTTCGAGCACGGGCAGACGATTGACTCAGGCAAGGGCGCCACCTTTGAGCTGATAGAAGTGTTGGACGAAATCAGAAAGACGATAGGAGACTACGACCGTGAAAAGATTATTGAGTCTGGAGAATAAGAGAAGCATCGAGGAAGCATTCCGCACGAATCCCGTCTTCCGCATCATCAAAGCGGCATACAAGGAGCAGGAGACGCAGATGAGCACGCTGCACTTCTCGCCGGAGGAAATCTGGGCCAACTGCTTCTACGGATTCGATAAGATTCTGAAGAACAGAGAAGAGGCCGAGGACGTGACCGGGCAGATGTGGGACGACACCTTCTGCGAACTCAGGGACGAAGCCAATGACGTTGGGAGGGATTTCCATGTGGAGGAATTGGAAACCGCCACCTCGTGCATCATCTACGCCATCGTGGCCTGTCTGACGGCCTGTGGCGATTGGAAACTGGAAATGCACACCTTCACGCTCATGAATCAGATAAGCAGGCACTCTCACCTGGATTCCGTCACCCGGCCCTTTGACAGGCATCTTGATGACAGTTTTATCCAATATGTAAAGGAATATACACGCGTCGGGCGTTTCATCAGCGACCAGCTGGACAGCCCCCACACACGCGTTGACCCTGTCAATCACACGGCCACGCCCAGGGACAAAATCAAGGCCATGGAGGGAATCAGAGGGCGGCTGGCATTCATGAAGAGCGTGATACCCGACAGCGAGACTCCCATCATGACTGCGGAGGACCACGTCAGGATGATAGAGGCTGTAGAATACCTCATCGAGAACAATGTGGTAAAGAAGCAGGCCAACAAGATTTCCACCAGACTTCCCGTCGCCCATCTGCGCTACACGTTCTATCTCGTCTTCAAGAACGAGGGCAAATGCATCAGGCGCGACCTGTGGGTGGAGTTTCTGGGCGAGACCTTCCGGCAGATGCAAGCAAACAAAACCTCACTCTCAAATCATTTCGCCGACAGGCCCAAGGATTACGGCAAATACGCGCAGGGATGAGGGGCGGGATTTGTATCAGGCCCTACAGTTGCCTTTCCCTTACCATGGATATGAAATCAGACAGACACATGATGTGGTCATGAAATTCGGGAAGGAAAAGTGTTTTGTTCTCTTTGGGAACCACCAGGGTGAGATGCTCATCACACATCTCCTGAAGCTGATTTCTTGACACTCCTCTTTGCAAGGTAAACAGATGCTTCTCCGGGATACGGTTCGCTTCGTTCAATACCTGCCTCCAACGGTCCTTACACGTGGTCTTGGCGCCGAGCATCGTCAGCCGTTCTGCCGGGAATATGATATTGTGATAACTTGCTCCGTCGGGGAAAATGAAGTCGGGCTTCTTGTTGTTCTCTGTGACAACCTGCTCTTCGAACCGCAAGTTTGCTGCATGGAAGATGAATGCCAGATGATGCTCAAGTGACTTTCCTGCCCTTGCCTTTCTCCGATTGAGAATCATATTCGAAAATTCTATCAATTCCTGACAGTTGGCAAAGGGGTGAGCATATACGG
>JBJFDX010000258.1:0-1852 GCA_051890235.1 Bacteroidaceae bacterium
CGTCAGGTGGCCATCGTGAAGAGGGCTGAGAATGGTATGATATACGATCCTGTGACTATTCGCCGGGATGCCACAGTCGAGGATGCTCTTGCTCTCATGGCAGAGTATCACATCGGTGGAATTCCTGTGGTGGATGACAAGCGCCATCTGGTGGGTATCGTTACCAATCGTGACCTGCGTTTTGAGCAGAATCTGACTCGTCCTATTGCAGAGGTGATGACCTGCGAGAACCTGGTTACCACACATGCCAAGACTGATTTGGCCGCCGCTGCCAAGATTCTGCAGGAGAACAAGATTGAGAAGCTCCCTGTGGTGGATGATGAGAATATGCTGGTGGGACTGATTACCTACAAGGATATCACCAAGGCTAAGGACAAGCCCATGGCGTGCAAGGATAGTTTCGGACGTCTGCGTGTGGCCGCCGGTGTGGGTGTTACAGCAGACACGCTGGAGCGTATGCAGGCTCTTGTGGAAGCAGGTGTGGATGCTATCGTGATAGATACAGCCCATGGTCACAGTAAGTTTGTGATAGAGAAACTGAAGGAAGCCAAGAAGATATTCCCCAACGTAGATATCGTTGTGGGTAATGTGGCCACAGGCGAGGCTGCACGCATGCTGGTGGAAGCAGGAGCCGATGGTGTCAAGGTGGGTATCGGCCCTGGCAGCATCTGCACCACACGTGTGGTGGCAGGCGTTGGTGTGCCTCAGCTGAGTGCCATCTATGATGTGGCCAGCGCCCTTCAGGGTACAGATGTGCCCCTGATAGCAGATGGCGGTTTGAGATATAGCGGTGATGTGGTCAAGGCTTTGGCTGCAGGTGGCTACAGCGTGATGATAGGCTCTTTAGTGGCTGGTACCGAAGAGAGTCCCGGTGACACCATCATCTATAACGGACGTAAGTTTAAGAGTTATCGCGGTATGGGCTCGTTGGAGGCTATGGAGTGCGGCAGCAAGGATCGCTACTTCCAGGCTGGAGTGAAGGATGCCAAGAAACTGGTTCCAGAAGGTATCGCCGGCCGTGTACCTTACAAGGGTTCTGTGCAGGAGGTTATCTATCAGTTGATAGGTGGTCTGCGTAGCGGTATGGGATATTGTGGTGCCAACACCATTCAGCAACTGCATGACGCCAAGTTTGTGCGCATCACCAATGCAGGTGTGCTGGAGAGTCATCCTCATGATGTAACCATCACCAGCGAGGCTCCCAACTATAGTCGTCCTCAGTAATCAACAAGAAAGAAAAGATGAAAAAGACCTTGCTTCTCTTGCTCACGGCAGTTTCCTGTGTGTATATGCATGCTCAGGATGATCCCGTAGTCATGCGCGTCAATGGACAGCCTGTCACTCGTAGCGAGTTTGAGTACAATTATAATAAGAATAATTCCGAAGGTGTGGTGGACAAAAAGAGCGTGGAGGAATATGCTCAGCTCTATGCCGACTACAAGCTGAAGGTTCAGGCGGCCAAGGATGCACATCTGGATACCTTGAGCAGTTTCCAAAAGGAGTTCCGACTCTATCGCGATCAGCAGATACGCCCTTTGCTTATCCCTGCTGGTGCTGTGGATAGCCGTTGCCGCAGTTATTATGACCGTATTCTTGAGAGCCTGGGAGGAAAGGAACTGCTTCAGCCTGCCCATATCTTCATGCGCGTGCCGCAGAATGCAAGTCAGCAGGAACAGGAGCAGGTCAAGGTGCGCATGGATTCCGTGTATGCGGTTCTTCAGACTGGTGCAGACTTTGCAGAACTGGCCAAGCAACTTTCTCAAGATGTACAGACGGCGTCCAGAGGTGGTCTGCTACCATGGATAGGTCCCAATCAAACGCTGAAGGAGTTTGAGGATGTGGCTTATTCTCT
>JBJFDX010000259.1:0-6650 GCA_051890235.1 Bacteroidaceae bacterium
TACTTAGAGTTAGGATACTTTATAAAGTTGAATCGATGCTCACAATCCTTACCATTGAGTGTATTGCCAGTCTTCACATCCTTCAATTTCACGGTACAGCCAATATCACCGGCCACCATCTCTTCCACCTTGATGCGATTGGCTCCCGCACAAGCAAATATCTGAGCAATACGTTCCTTGCTTCCACGATCAGCATTGTTCAAGTCATCACCTTCGTGTACCTTGCCACTCATAACCTTGAAATACTGTACTTCACCGATATGAGGCTCTACTGCAGTCTTAAAGAAGAACAAGCTGGTGGGACCATCCTGAGTGGGTACAACTTCCTCTCCCCGGGTATTGAATACACGTGGCATCTCGTCAACAAATGGAACCACATTACCCAAGAATTCCATCAAACGGCGAACGCCCATATCCTTACCTGCACATACGCAGAATACAGGGAACATACCACGAGCTGCCAAACCCTTGCGAATTCCTTCACGCATCTCGTCCTCTGTGAGTGTCTCGCTCTCAAAGAACTTCTCCATCAATCCCTCATCATTCTCTGCTGCTGCCTCCACCAATGCCTTATGCATCTCCATGGCTTTATCCAACTCTTCTGCAGGAATCTCTTCGATGGTGGGCGCACCACCATCAGGACCCCAAGAATACTTCTTCATCAAAAGTACATCTATCAGGGCATTGAAGCCAGGGCCTGTCTGCAAAGGATACTGAATGGGTATTACCTTAGGACCATACACGCTGGTAAGCTGTTCAAGAATTGCATCGTAATCACAGTTCTCATCATCCAACTGGTTGACAAGGAAGATGACAGGCTTGCCCAACTTCTCTGTATAACGGAAGTGATTCTGCGTACCAACCTCCAGTCCAACACCGCCCTTGAGCAAAAGGACTGCAGTATCTGTAACATTGAGAGCTGTCATGGCAGCTCCTACAAAGTCATCACTTCCCGGGCAGTCAATAATATTCAACTTCTTGTTGTTCCATTCCACATGGAACACGGTAGAGAACACACTATATCCATATTCCTGCTCTACTGGAAAATAATCACTGACTGTGTTATGTTGAGTAATACGTCCACGACGTTTGATTACTCCTGCTTCATAGAGAAGCGCTTCTGTGAGGGTTGTCTTTCCAGCCCCATCATTGCCAAGCAAGGCAATGTTTTTAATCTCGTTTGCTTGATAAGTTTTCATATCTTCAGGCCTATTTGTGTTAGTCTGTTAAACATTTTGGGTATAAATTTATACGTTTTCATGCACACGACAATGTGCTCGGCATATGTTATAAAACATATTTTCACAAATGAGTGCATTCCACGACCAATTAGGCCCTCATAAGGTCACTTATAATATCATTTGAAGTAAAAATCCCCTTTCTGGTGAGGCGTATATAATTGCCTTCACACTCCATCCGACCCGCATACAGATGGGACTGCGCCTGAGCCAAGCAATAGTCACGATCTTGGTCTTGAAGCAGGTCCAAAGATAACCCTTCGCAAGTACGCAGACGCGTCATCACCAACTCGTCATAAAGTTCATCATCCGTGAGAACCTCTGTCTGATAAGGCGGCATACCGGAGGGAGCTGTCACATAAGCTCTCAAGTCGGAAAGATTCCATCTGCGTGTACGTACTCCATCATAAGAGTGTGCTCCTGGACCCAACCCCAGATAAGGAATACCTTGCCAATAGGCGCTGTTATGGCGGGAGTGCATATTTGGCAAAGAGAAGTTGGATATCTCGTAATGCAAGAAGCCAGCCTCCCTTGTTGCATCCATAAGATATTCATACATGCGCAAGGAAAGTTCCTCATCCACCTCATCCACATCTCCCCTGCTGAGCATACGTGCCAAAGGCGTACCCTCCTCATAAGACAGAGCATAGGCACTCAAATGCTGTACGTCAAGTGACAAACTCCTACACACGTCATTTTGCCATTGAGCCATTGTCTGTCCAGGTAAGCCATAGATAAGATCAATACTCACATTGTTGATTCCATGAGCATAAACTTGTTCTACTGCACGTACGGCCTGATCCGACGTATGCCTTCGCTGCAGAAGACACAACAATCCATCATCAAACGTCTGCACCCCCATACTCAAGCGATTGACTGGCGTATGTCTCAATACAGACAACCACTCCGCAGTAACATCATCAGGATTTGCTTCCACCGTCACCTCTGCATCACTATCTACAGGGAAAAGAGTATATACCTCCTTCAATATGACTGCAAGCATATCAGGAGGCAGCTGACTGGGAGTGCCACCACCTATATATATAGAATGTACGCGCGCGAGAGGCAACTCGTCTTTTCTATGCCTTATCTCCTGAAGTAATGCTGAAACGTAGCGCGACTTCCACTCCGCCCCTTCTGTGGTGGAATAGAAGTCGCAATATATGCATCGCCCCCGGCAAAAGGGAACGTGTATGTACAGGCCAGCCACGGATTCAGTCACGCATCTCCTGATAAAGGATTTCGTAGAAACAGGGATACACGTTGCTGGTGGCATTGCTTGTTCCCTCGGAATGAGGAACAATGAGTCGCACCTTGGCAATCCCCTCATCATAACTCACCTGCCTGCCCAAACGAATGAAAGAGAGAGGCTTGACCCATCCTGTGGGCACGCTGACATCCTTGTAGCTCAAATACATAGCGCCCCCTCCATTAATTGTTGTATTGAAACTGGCATTAATGCTTCCTGAATTATTCGAGACATCCAGTATCTCAGGATTGGTGTGCCAATAAGGCACATCATCACGAAGCTGCAAACTATCACCCAGGATGTTATACTCTATAAAACGACAAAGAATTCGCTTCTTGTCACCACTCTTCAGTTTCTCTCCAACGCCCTCACGCACTATCTGCATATACAAGCCAGTACCAGAAAACAGTACATACTCGTTATTCTCCACATTGGTGGTGGAGTCCTGCGCATAGAACTGGGCTTCGGAAATGGGATTGATCTTTCCCACGTAGCAAATGGTATCCCCCTCTTCATCAAGGATTGCCATATCCCGCTTCAGGAAAGAGTCAATCACTCTGCGTTCCCTCTTTTTCTGGTCAGCATATGTATCATCATCACTACAGGAACATAGGTAGGTTGTGCCCACAAGCAATGCCAACATCAGGCAGATATATTTTCTCATGTAAGAACAGATAAGTTTATTCATTTGGCAAAGTTACACAAAAAAGGCCATTTCCCAACCTTCAGGAATCGACAAAACAACCGATTAGGCTATTTTAAGAGTTCTGAATAGGCTCGAATTGCCTCTTCTACTTTTCCGACTGCTTCCTCCATACTGCATTCAAGGCGACCGCCACTGGCATTTTTATGCCCTCCACCAGCAAAGAATCTTGCGGCCATTTCATCACAGGGGAAGTCATCCACACTCCTTAGACTGACCTTGACAAATCCAGCCGCCTCGGAATCCTCGCTCAAAAACACGCTCAGCCTCATACCAGAAATGGTCAAGGGCAGATTGACAAATCCCTCTGTGTCTCCCTGTTTGATACCGAAACGGACGCGTTCCTCATTGGTGAGAGTCATCACTGAAGCATGCAGTTCGTTATATACCTTCAACTTAACATAAAGCATATATCCCTGCAACTTCAGCCGGGCCACACTACTGGTCCAGAAAACATTCCGATAGATACGATCCTTGTCTATTCCACGCTGCAACAAGCGACACACACACTCATACACATCAGGACGTGATGACGCATAAGTAAAAGCTCCCGTGTCACACATCATCCCTGTATAGAGACAGACTGCCTCATCATGTGATATGTTATCCAGTTCGCACATCTGGCTCATCAGATGACAAAGAACCTCACTCGTGGCACACATCTTAGGATGGGAAATTATGACATTACAGAAATTCTGCGGGTTGAGATGATGGTCTATCATAACCTTCGGACATGGATTAGCAAGCACATCACGCTCCAGTTCCCGCAATCGGGAAGAGACATTCAGGTCGGCCACAATAATCAGATTCGCCTGACGAATAAGGTTTCTCACGCCATCAGGACAACGGGTATAAGTCCTGATATCCCGTGCTCCAGGAAGCCAATGCAGAAAATCAGGAAAGCGGTTTGGCACTACCACATCCGCATGCTTGCCCCATCGTCTAAGCCAATGCTTAATAGCTAAAGAAGAACCTACCGCATCCCCGTCGGGTCCCACATGAGCACAGATAACAATACGCTCCGACTCCATAATCCACCTGCGCACACTTGCCAGATGCTCGTCTGATATGACTCTCTTCATATTCTAATATTGATAACATGCACGCACACGTACCCAACACGTGACGAGCAGAGACGCAAAGGTATGACTTTTTATCCGTATAGTATATGACATCGAAGGGTATTCAGCGGAAAATCCGTACCTTTGCAACAAAGAAAACATCAAACCAGACAACTGCATGAATCAGGAAAAGATGAGAATCGTATTCATGGGCACACCAGACTTTGCCGTAGCGTCACTCGAAGCATTACTAAACAGCAAGCACGAAGTGGTGGGCGTGGTGACCATGCCAGACAAAGCCATTGGCCGCCACCATGATGTCCTACAAGCAAGTCCAGTCAAGGAATGCGCCCTCAAACATAATATCCCTGTACTCCAACCGGAAAAGTTAAAGGATGAGAAATTCCTCACGCAATTGCGCTCGCTGAATGTCGACCTACAGATAGTGGTAGCATTCAGAATGTTACCAGAGGTAGTGTGGGCAATGCCTCGATTGGGAACCTTCAACCTACATGCTGCATTGCTCCCTCAATATCGAGGTGCTGCACCTATCAACTGGGCAATCATCCACGGCGATAGCATCACAGGAATAACGACATTCTGGCTTGACCATCAAATAGATACCGGGCGAATAATCTGTCAAGAGACATTACCCATCGGACCTGATGACAATGCCGGAGATATCCATGACCGCATGATGGAGCAAGGTGCACGACTGGTATGCAAGACTGCCGACATGATAGCTAATGGAGAAGCTGAAGCTGTTCCACAAGAACAATTCCTGACTGATGAACCACTCCGACCTGCTCCCAAAATTTTCAAGGAAACATGTCAGATTCGTTGGAGTAGCCTGAGGGTACAAAGTGCTCACAATTTTGTTCGTGGGCTCAGCCCTTATCCCGCAGCATGGACCACCATCGAAGAAGGAACGGGAAAGCGTATGGCGCTGAAAGTTTACAAGACACATCCTGAAACATGTGTGCACAACCTACCCACAGGCAAACTGGAGACAGATGGGAAGAACTGGTTACGGGTAGCTCTGCCTGATGGATATCTGTATCTGGATGAAATCCAATTGGCTGGAAAGAAGCGAATGCCCGTGACCGACTTCCTACGTGGGGCACACCTGACAGAGGCCTACTTGAAAGAGGAGGACTGACTTCCTCCTCAAAGGGCAGGGAACATCCCCCGAAGCATCTGAATACACGTATTGAGGCATGACTCTGAATGGCAAAAAGTCGCATCGCGTTTAATGCAAACGTTTGCGCAGTTCAACGCAAACGTTTGCGCTAAAAATGCGTACTTTCAGGGCTTTTCACGATATTGTGAACCAAATCGTGATGAATCGAAACACAAAAATGCGCATCGAAGAGCAAAAAGCAGTCAGAAATGTTGGCTCTTACAAAATAATATCCGAAATTTGCAGCATTGAGATTATAAAAGCAATACACACATAACCGATTTTTAAACTACGTTGCCTATAGGAAAAAGTTACTCCAAATCAAAACAGAACAACTGTAATGGACAAACTGAATGCAATGACCGACCATGACTTGGCCGAATTGTATGAGCAAGGTAACGATATGGCATTCGATGAACTGCTGCGTAGGCATCAGGATTATGTGTACTCCTACATATTATTCGTCTGCAAGAATGAGGATACGGCACAAGACGTATTCCAGGATACCTTTATGCGCGCTATCATGGCCATAAGGAATCACAAGTATCAGAAGACAGGAAAGTTCAGCGCATGGCTTGTGCGTATTGCTCATAACCTCGCCATTGACCGCATGAGGAATGCCGATCCCGGACTCACATTCTCCCATGACGAGTTTCCACAAGCGGTGACCAACAGCCTTCGTTTTAGTGAAAGCACAGTAGAAAGCCGCATCATAGAGAATCAGGACATCGAAAGCCTGCGTTCTCTCCTCGATTACCTGCCAGAAGTACAGAGAGAAGTGGTAATCATGAAATTCTATCAGGACCTCTCTTTCAGAGAGATTGCGGAAAAGACAGGAGTGAGTATCAACACCTCCTTAGGTCGTATGCGTTATGCGCTTATCAACCTGCGCAAGCTCATCCAACAACATCAAATGAGCCTTGTAGGTTAAGTCCCCAACGTCTACAGAATGCCGTCCCAACACCAGAGGCGGCATTTTGTGTTAAGCCGGAATCGGCCATTAGCATTATAATGAGAACAGCTTTTATTTTTGAGCTGTTTTCTATTCGTTTTAAGGGTTCAACAGGGTGCCATTGTAACCGAAAAACAGAAAGACAGGTGACAAAAAGGCAACAATTCCGATATACAAGAGGAGAAGCCAAACTTGCTTGGATTATCCCGACTGAAGAAAACGAAGACAAAACCAAGTTGATAAGCGCATAACAGTCTAATGACCGAT
>JBJFDX010000260.1:0-6648 GCA_051890235.1 Bacteroidaceae bacterium
AATAGAAGATATACTTCTCTGGCCGATGCAATATATCTTCTCTGAAAAGTAAGTACTATTGTGTTATTTTGCCAGAACCTTAAAATCCGTTATGACGCTATTGAACTGACCTGCCTTACGAAGGGGGAATACCAATGTACGTTGGTATGAGATGTGACTTCCGGGCTGATAGACCTCGGGCTCAAAGGTAAAGGACCCTTCCACCTGATAATGGGCTCTGTCCTGAGGACGAATGACATAGAGTGGCTTCGGACCCAATTCTTCCTTCACCTGACCATCCACCAACAACCGGGTCATCCTGTTGTTACCCTCGATGGTGAGAGTATGCCTTTCACCTGCAGGAATACGATAGTTGAATGTGTTGAGATAACCTTCACGCTCAAATCCAAGTTTACCTTCCCTGGGATCGGACAGATAGACAACGGCATGAGCAGAACGCAAGAGTTCTGTTCCCTTCTGCTCCTGTTTCCCCTCTATGGTGAAGGTTACGGCATAATCATATCCTATCTCCTCCTGACCCAACTGATCATTGGGCATGAGTGTGCTCCTCTCCATGACCATATCACCTGACTTACCCAGTCGACCCAGTTCGTTGACTCCAGGAGCCTCACACAGATTCCTGCGTTGTGTGTCAAACTCTGCATAGGTAAGTGTGGTGTTCCTGCCCGTCCAGCATTTGACTGCTATGGTCTGTATGGCTGGAAACACACGATGATGTATATCCTTGACGGTTATACCATTTCCTGCTATATCGTTCCAGACGGCAAACATGCCTCCCTCGATGGCAGGATCCTTCTCCTCGAAGGTACGGTTTCCTATCACGGCAGGCGTCCAATGCTCATAGAGATACTGGCAGTTGAGATAATCGTAATAATATCCGGCGGCAGGAACGATATAGGTAAAGCCGTCGGGGATGCAGATAAGCCGGTAGCCCTGCTTTTTCATCTCCACAGGATCGGCATACCCATTGTACCAGATGTCCATAAGCACATTCTCGTGCTTGACAGGCGTATCACCCTGGGCATGTGTCAAAGCGCCCCAGAGGACAGCCTGCTTGCCAAAGCTCTCCACATATCGGATGTATCGGTCGGTGAAGGCTCGGAACTGCTCCACCACTTCCTTCTTGGCATTGGAATATTCATCTGTACCGATATGTACTCGCGGTCCACGGAAGACGGGCTCTTCACCCTCGAGATATTCACGCCAGAGATTGTCCATAAAGGTATATACCTCAGGATTGAACAGATCGAGATGATCCATCCCGTACTCCTTACTGCCAAGAGAAGGCTTATACTGAGTAAAGGCTAAGGAATGAGCGGGAGCATCAAATTCCGGGATAATCTCCACGCCATAACTCTCTGCCAGCATCTGAAAGTCAATAAATTCCTGCTTGGTATAATACCCATCCCTGGAGGTCAGCCCAGGATAGGTGTCACATTCCATACGGAATCCCGATTGGGTACGACTCCAGTCATCACCGAAGTATTTGCGGAAACCATTGTCGTTGAGATGTACCTGCAAGGTGTTCATCTTATAATAAGACATGACGCGAGCCAGATTGCGCAGATAACTCATGGGGATGAACTTGCGACCGCAGTCGATCATGAAACCGCGCATGCGATAATCCGGTTCGTCGGTTATCCTTCCTCTGGGAAGTTTCCTGTCTGCTGTCTGCTCGGAAATCTGCAACAAGGTACGTGTGGCCCAGATGATTCCCTGCTGGGTGGAAGCCGTCAGGTCGATAGTCTTATCCACATTCATGCGATAGCCTTCCTTGCCCAGCGACTTGTCATTCCTGAGTGCGAGCACGATGTCACCTGCCTTTGCAGAACCTGTGGTGACGGTAAGCGGCGTTCCACACATCTGTTCATAATCTTGAGCCAAAGTCTGTGCCACATTACGCAGCTTGTTGCTCTTGATGACGATACGGCCAGATGGGGTAGTAAATCCCTCTGCTCCTGTCCACTCCTTCAGCTCAGGTACAACAAAGGGTTTGGGATTGACTTCTGCCCAGAGAGTTTCGGTACATAGGATGGCTGCTGCCACCATCAGCATCACACGCTTGAGATAAATCATACTGCTCATGTTCGGTTGTTTTACAGGTTATCGTTCGTATTGATTTGTTCTTGTCTGCTTTCCTGTCATTTGTCCTTCATCACATCCTTCAGCAACTTCAGGTTCTGTTCCTCTCCTGCCACCCAGAGGACGTCACCTGCCGCAAAGATTCTCTGAGGCTCCATGATGACAAGCTCCCCATTATTCTTCTCCAGACCGATAATCATGCAGGAGTACTGAGTTCGGAAATGGGTCCCGGCCAGAGTCTGTCCGCACAGGATGCTTCCCTCATGCAGTTGCAGGCGAAGCAGCGAAAGGGCATTTTGCGGCATGTCATTCCCGTCAGCATAAACCTCCTTCTCCAGTCGGCTCTGCAGTCTGCTGATGGAGGTGTCATCGGCAGCCACCTCTATAATGTCACCAGGATAAATACGGTTTGAGGCTCTGGGAATATTGATACGCAGATGTCCCCGGATGACTGCCACGATATTGATGTGTTCCCTGCTGCCCAAGTTCAGTTCGGCAAGGGTACGTCCTCCCCATCGCGTGTGTAGGGGAACAGTAAGTCGGGCTATATGCAGGTCTTGCCCCATCAGCCTCCTGCTGTAACCCGTACCGCTATTCTGCTCTCGGCTGCGGAGATTCTGCACGAAAGTTCGTTCCAGTCGGATGCTCAACCACTTGATTACGCGATTGCCCACAATCAGCAATACCAGCAAAACGCTGGCCAGGATGTGCCACACCCACCAGAAGGGGGAAAGGAAATTGAGGATATAATAAATGATGGCACACCCCAAAGAGAATCGCAAGAGGATGACCATCAGGAAGAAGAAGCCATGTATCCTGCCCGAGCGGCGAATGAGCTTGGCGTAAGCAGAATTGTTACGGCGCGTGATAATGGGGCGTACACAAGGGGCCACAAACAGGAATGTGAGCAGTCCGCATATGATATTGCCCGGCCAATGGGTAAACACATGACGGCAAAGGGGAAGCAGGGTGGCAAAGCTGAAGAGGATAATGGCTATGCAGAGGGTGAGATAGGCTCCCGTCTGGATGAGCGTGGCACGGATGTATCCCTTCCAGGCTACTCCCACACCCCTGAGGACAGGTATTGCTCCACGCATGCTGCGATGGTGCTCCGTCAAGCGTTCGGCCATCCTGTCGGGCAAGAAGTCCTGCAACCATCGGTAAGCAGGCTCCGACAGGCGGATGATATAAGGAGTGAGGAAGGTGGTGAGGATGCTGACAGCCACCACCACAGGATACAGGAAGGAACTGGTAACATGGAGAGTCTGTCCCAGAGCGGCTATAATGAATGCGAACTCCCCTATCTGCACCAAGGAAAATCCACTCTGGATGGAGTTGTGCAAAGAGTGGCCGGTGATGAAGAAACTCAGACTGCCAAAGATCATCTGACCCATAGTGACTGCCAATGAGATGGCCAGGATGGGGAACCAGTACTGAACCAATACGGCAGGATCGACCAGCATGCCCACGGAAACGAAGAAGACAGCTCCGAAGAGATCCTTCAAGGGGGATATGGTATGCTCAATACGCTCAGCCTCGACGGTTTCGGACAGGATGCTTCCCATCATGAATGCTCCGAAGGCAGCACTATATCCCACTCCTGCGGATATCACCACCATCAGGAAACAAAGTCCGACACACACGACCACAAGGGTTTCTGAATTGATGTATCGGCGTGCCTTACGCAGGAATACAGGCACCAGATATACGCCCACCAGAAACCATAGGGTGAGAAAGAAGGCCAAATGGAGTATGCTGGACAGCATCTGACCACCCTGCATACCCTTGCTGACTGCCAGGGTGCTGAGGATAACCATCAAGAGTATGCCCAGGATATCCTCAAGAATGAGAACGGAGAGGACCGATGAGGCAAACTTCCTGGTGCGAAGACCCAGGTCATCAAAGGCCTTATAGATGATGGTGGTACTGCTCATGGCAAGCATGCCTCCCAGAAACAGACGGTCCATGTTCCCCCAAGAGAAGAGATACCCGACCATACTGCCCACACTTATCATGCATGCCATGACCAGCAGGGCGGCGGCAATAGGCTTAAGCCCCATCTTTACCACCTTCTTGAAGGAGAATTCCAGTCCAAGGGAGAACATCATGAATATGACTCCTATCTGACTCCAGTCCTCGATGCTGTGGAGATTGGATACAGAGGGAGTGTAAGGCATGTGCGGACCGGCCAGAAATCCTGCCACGATATAACCAAGTACAAGCGGTTGGTGCAACCGCTTGAAGACTATCGTGACCACACCTGCAATAATAAGGATGTAGGCCAGGTCGGTTACCAGAGTGGGTAATTCTCCCATGTGGATGTTTCTTCTCCTTTTTCTTTTGGGTTAAGGTTACTCGCCAACGGCTGCCTTACGCCTGTCGGCATACAGATAGAGGCCTGCCAGCAGGGTGCCGCTGATGCTATGGTAGGCACAACTGAGGGCACACGGTACCAGACTCAGGGATGCCAAGGGATTGACTGCCATCATGGCAGGGGTAGCCATGAAGTTGCCAGACAGGACTGTGGCCATGCCTGCATTCTGCATTCCTACCTCTATGCTCAGGGTACGCTTCTTGGCTGTACTGAATCCGCACATATGGCCAACGGCAAATCCCAGCAGATAACCCAGACCATTGTGAAGAAAGACCACGCAAAGGGTGAGAAGTACCAGACCGAGACCATTCTGAAGCAGGAGCGGATGTACGGAATAGATGACCCCTCCCACTATAAGGGCCAGGCAGATGACGCTCATTCCGGGCATGATGCGTTGCACATCCTGGAACATGGCCTTCTGACCCAGAAAGTAATTGAAGGCACAACCGATGCAGATGGGGATGAGCGTGACCACCAATATGTTCTGAAACATTCCCCATACGTTTACTTCTATATTGGTACCTGCCAGCCAGTAGACAAGTAAAGGAGTCACAAAGGGTGCCAGCAGGGTGCTGGCTGTGGTCATGCCCACGCTATAAGCCACATCACCCCGGCACAGGAAACTCATGATATTGCTACTCACACCTCCGGGACAACAGCCTACCAGGATGAGTCCGGCCGACATGAAAGGATTGAGATGGAATACCTGACTGAGTGTCCAAGCCAAAAGGGGCATAACGGTAAACTGAGCCATACTGCCTATGAATATATCTCCCGGGCGCTTGATAAGTATGCGGAAGTCATTGGTACTCAACGTGCATCCCATAGTGAGCATGATGAGACCCAGAATCACGCTTGCCACATTCCCCCTTTGCACCCATCCGAAAATGTCGGGGAAGAACATGGCTATCACGGCCACCAGGATGATGAAGGGGGACGTATAGGCAGCCAGCAGGGCACTCAGCCTTTTCAGTATCTCCATAAGGAACAAGGGGCGTGCGTTACAGTCCCAACTTGGCTGATATGTCCAGCATACGCTGGATAGGTTTCACGGCCTCGCGTGCTATCTCGGCATCCACCTCCACCACAGGCCACTCATACTTGAGGCAGTTGTAGAGTTTCTCCATGGTGATCAACTTCATGTAATTGCACTCATTGCAAGCACAAGTGCTGTCGTTGGGAGGAGCGGGGATGAAGGTCTTCCCGGGACAAGCCTTCTGCATCTCGTGCAGGATACCACTCTCTGTAGCCACAATAAACTCCGTGGCCGGGTCGGAGATGCTGAACTTAAGCAGGGCAGCGGTGGAGCCTACCTTATCAGCTACTCTCACCACAGGGCCCTTACACTCGGGATGAGCCAGAATCTTGGCATCGGGATGCTCCTTCTTGAGCTCCAGAATCTTCTCCAGAGAGAACTTCTCATGCACATGACAGGCTCCGTTCCAGAGCAACATGCTCCTGCCCGTGATGCTGTTGATGTATCCACCCAGGTTCTGATCGGGACCGAAGATAATCTTCTCATCCTTGGGAAAACTCTCCACTATCTGTCGGGCATTGCTGCTGGTCACCACCACATCGGTATAAGCCTTGGTGGCAGCGGTGGTATTGACGTAACTGATTACGGTATGGTCGGGATGCTCGTGCACAAACTTGGCAAAGGCATCGGCCGGACAGCTCTCTGCCAAACTGCACTTTGCGTTCAGATCGGGTACCAGAACCACCTTGTCGGGACACAGAATCTTGTTGGTCTCTCCCATGAAATGCACGCCGCACATGACGATGATATCAGCATCGGTCTGAGCAGCCTTCTGAGCCAAAGCCAGAGAATCGCCCACAAAATCGGCAATATCCTGTATCTCGCCCTGTGTATAATAATGTGCCATGATGACGGCATTCTTCTCCTTGCACATCCGTCTTATCTCTGCCTTGAGGTCTATGCCTGCCGGTATGGGTTCGTCAGCAAAACCCAGTTCCTGCCATTTTGACTTTTCCATATAATCTATTATTTATTGTATCTATATATTATAAGAGAGGAGGATGATGTATATAGCCTGTGGATGATGTGGACAGAGATTCCGCAACATAAGTATATCGTCATCCAAAACCTAAGTTATCAACAGGTGTTGGTTTACTTATCCACATTGCCAACAATCGCTTTTCCTCTATTTCCTAATTATTTAGTCTTCTTTTTG
>JBJFDX010000261.1:0-1842 GCA_051890235.1 Bacteroidaceae bacterium
AGCGGTTGTGAATCAGCCGGAAAAGGGTAAGCCCTGCCAATATAAGGGCAAAGGCTCCTACCAGGCTGATGCGCCGGCTGGAGAACCACCTGTAGTAATCGCCATAGACAAGGACATAAGAGAGCAAAAGCATCGTTACGCAGATGAGTAACGCGCCCTGCCAGTCGGTTCCTTTCAGCGAAAATCTGCTTGGCATAGGGCAGAACGGACGACACATAATCATCTGCGTCAGCAATACGAACGACATGGTAGCCATGGTGAAAACGTGCATCATCTGCCATGTGAAATGATGTCCCATCCACGCAGCAAGCCATCCTCCGCCCACAATTGCGGTAAGCAGAATGATATGGAGCACAGGGAAGAATACGGCAAAGTCTCGCTTGGGCGTAATCCATAGCTGGATGTTGCTCATGCATTCGAAAGTGCCTTGTATTTTTGCAATACCTGCCACGAAGCACGCCATAACCAATACGGGCATAGAGCTGCTGTGCATGGTGACCATGTTACAGATGCCCATAACGATGGCAGAGGTGCATAAGAGTTGCTGATTGGTGAAGCGGAACTTCATCCTGAACAGCATAGGAAACCACGCCGCCATACCTGCAAGGGTGGCATAAAGCAGAAACATGACATCCTCAATCATGAAGCTAGTGGTGCCACGAATCTCATCCAGAGCACCCAGATACATGCCTCCAGAGAACTGGAAACAGAGTGCTGTAAATACATAAATCCATGGCTGCAACTTGCGAGGCACCCATCTCTTCATCATCGGCATACTGAAGCCCATGCCATGTGGTGGCGATGGGGCCTCCATCAGAAATTCAGTCAGTCTTCCCATCACTCCGCTATTTTACAAACAACGTTATAACCACCATGCAACTTCTCCAACTCTTCACATGCATCAATCCGCACACGTACCGTGACGCGCTGCTCTACCTTCACGAAATTGCCGGTGGCATTGTCGATGGGAATCAGCGAGAACGCACTTCCTGTAGCATCTGCTATGCGCTCTACCATACCTGTATATTCCACACCAGGGACGGCATCGGCAGTGAAACGAACTTTGTCGCCAACCTTAACATTCGGCATCTGCGACTCCTGATAGTTTGCCTCCACCCATTTCTCGTTCCTGTCAACGATGCTGACCATTGTCTGACCGGGGTTAACCAACTGACCTTCGTGAATATCCTTACTGCCTGCTACGCCGTCGCAGGTGGCGATGATGTAGCAGTACGACAGATTCAACCGGGCCAGATCCACCTGCGCACGTGCCACTTCTATGGCAGCCTTTGACACGGAGAGATGATGACCTTGTTCAGCCACAACAGCCATCTGCGTGTTGCGCGAGCGGAGTGCCTGCTCATATCCTGCCTTGGCACTCAGATAACCGGTATGCACATTCTCATATTGCTGCTGTGTAACAGCATCCTGCTGCAGGAGTCTCTGAAAACGAGTATCCTCCCTCGCGGCGTTCTCCATCTGCACGCGAGCTTCTTCGATGCTGGCATCGGTCACGCTGATACTGGTCTTTGTGGTATTGATACTGCTTGCTGTACCCATCGTCCCATGTTCGGCACGGGTAAGATCTGCCTCTGCCTGAGCCAGACGAAGACGAAACTCCGCATCCTCAATGATAACCAAAGTATCACCCTTCTTCACTTCTTGAAATTCGGCAAAGCGAACCTCACGAATAAAATCTTGCACACGGCAGTTCTGTGGAACAATGTTCTGACACACACGAGCATTATCGGTCACTTCGCCACCACCGAAATACATAAACTGGCTTGCGGCATAAACTGCACCACACACTATACAGAGTATCACAATAGTATTATAAAGGTA
>JBJFDX010000262.1:0-1831 GCA_051890235.1 Bacteroidaceae bacterium
ATCCTGAGCTTGTATGTTTAGGCATAGGATGCTTGTCATTATAAATAGCAGTCTTCTCATTTTGTGCTTGTCTTGCTTTTGTCTTGACTGATGTTATTTGTTTCTGATATTGTCCAATTTGTATTGTAGCTCTTCAATAGTACTGCAGAGTACTTCTCTGGGTTTGCTACCCTTGGATGGTCCTACGATTCCTGCCATTTCAAGCTGTTTCATGATGCGTCCTGCACGGTTGAATCCCACTTCGAGGGCTTGCTGAATATAGCTGGTACTGCCACGTTGTGAGGACACAATGAGCTGGGCAGCTTCTTCAAACATGCTATCCAAACGGCTGGAATCCATAGATGAACCTCCAGAACTATCATCACCTTCCTCGGGAACTTCTGGCAGAGGGAATGGGGCGAGATAACCCTGTTGAGTGGCAATGTATGATACGATATTCTCTACCTCGGGTGTATCGATATATGCACATTGCACACGTACAGGTTCGTTCCCGTTGATGAAGAGCATGTCACCCTTGCATGCCAGGCGGTTGGCACCCGAGCGGTCGAGAATGGTCTTGCTGTCCACAGCACTGGTTACCTTGAATGCCATGCGAGCGGGGAAGTTGGCCTTGATGGTACCTGTGATGATGTTTGTGGTGGGGCGCTGGGTGGCCAATATCATGTGAATACCTACTGCACGTGCCAGTTGGGCTATGCGCGCTATGGGCAACTCAATCTCTTTGCCAGCTGTCATGATTAGATCGCCAAATTCATCAATAATTACCACAATATATGGCATGAATCGATGGCCATTGTTGGGGTTGAGCTGTCTGTTTCTGAATTTCTGATTATATTCCTTCAGATTCTTTGCATGTGCAATTTTTAGCAGATTATACCGCTGGTCCATCTCGATACAAAGGGATTTTAGTGTCTGAATCACCTTGTTGACATCCGTAATGATGGGTTCTTCGGTATCTTCTGTACCTTCCACTTGAGCCAGGAAATGCTTTACGATGGGGTTGTACAGACTGAATTCCACTTTCTTGGGATCCACCATGACCAACTTGAGTTCGGCAGGATGCTTCTTGTATAGAAGTGATGTGATGATGGCATTCAGTCCCACAGACTTACCTTGTCCTGTGGCTCCTGCCACAAGCAGATGTGGAAGCTTGGCCAGGTCGGCCATATAGACCTCGTTTGTAATTGTTTTACCTAAAGCCAGGGGCAACTCGTAGTCTGTGGTTTGAAATTTGCGGCTGTTGATGATGCTCTCCATTGATACTATCTGCGGGCGCGCGTTAGGAACCTCGATACCAATGGTTCCTTTGCCTGGAATCGGTGCTATGATACGTATGCCCTTGGCGCTCAGACTGAGAGCGATATCATCTTCCAGATTGCGTATCCTGCTCACGCGTACTCCTGCCGCAGGCTTTATCTCATAGAGTGTGATAGTTGGGCCCACCGTGGCTGTGATGCTGACTATCTCCACGCCAAAGTCACGCAAAATCTCCTGAATGCGTTCCCTGTTTCTCTGCTGCTCTTCCACATCCACACCTGCATTGTTGTCGGCATAATGCTGCAGCAGATCCACTGTGGGGTATTTATAGAATTCCAGATCTTTCTTCGGATCATAAACCTCCAGCGCTCCATCATCTCTCAGATGTGCTTTTTCTGGTTCCTGACCAACAACGATGGTCATGTTTCCTGCCTTTTCGTCCTTCGTTTGTTCCCCCTCGTCTATATCAGTCTTATTCTGTATTTCAAAGGAGACTTCTGTAGATGGTTCATCTGCCTTGAGGTTGCCTGCAACCCCGGATGCTTCCTGATGTGATTGCATATCAAAGGTAAGT
>JBJFDX010000263.1:0-1829 GCA_051890235.1 Bacteroidaceae bacterium
CAGAAGTGGTTTTGTACTTCCACTTTTGAGCCGTGTAGTATATATACGCTCAGGAGAGTTGTATACATACCATCTCGGCGTGGGCTTCTTCGCGTTGTCTGTTCATGCGATATCGGGCATGCGAAGGCCTCAGAGATTGGAACGGGCAATGCTGGCGTCCACGCTCTTTCGTATGCGCATGAAATTCCACTTTTTAACCCTTGCCCGTTGGTTGCCCACGCCACGCTATCCTCTGGCAAACACAATCCACAGATGAAGATGACTGACAAACTGATCTTCAGAATCTATGGCGAGATGTATCTGGTAGACCTCCCTCAGGTGCTCTACTTCAAGGCCGACGATCATTACACGCATGTCTACACCTCCTCGGGTACTCACATGGTGATGCCCTTTGGGCTCAACAAGGTGGAGGTTGCCATCACCCAGCATCTGCCTGAAGGCAATTACCTGCTTCGCCTTGGCCGTACCTATATTGTCAACATCAGGCGCATCTATCACGTCAACGTGCTCAAGCAGAATGTTCTGCTGGCAGATGATCACGGACAGGTGCAGTCCTTGCATTTCTCCCGTCAGGTACTCCAGTCACTCATGGAATATCTGGAGCGGGATTACGGCATCATCCCATCCTCTGGCAACTAAAAACTCCTTGCATCATAGGCCCAATCTATACCATCACGAAAAACTCACGAAAAAATCGCCCCTGTTCACGAAAGACAACTTTCCTGCTCATACGCATAGATTCCATTAGTGTTAATTTTGTCCGTGCTTGTTTGTGTGCGAATTGTATCCATACAGTTGCATATACTATATATATGTATCGCACGCGATAGGCAAAGTGACCACATTGAGAAAAATTAAAATTATTAATAAACTACTAAAAGACTTGAGTTATGGACAAGAAAGTACTCGTTTCCATTCTTGCAATGACCTCGGCTTCCACGATGACAGCCTGGGCGGATGCGAATGTAGACAAACTGAAGAATGACAGTCTCCAGAATTGGGGTGTAAACTCTGAAGACACCAAATTAACCCTTGTGGACGGGGTAATCACATCGCCTGATGGAACCCCCATCAGCCAGAAGATAGATTTGGCTCCAGGAACTTACAGATTCAATTATATCGCCACCAGCACCTTTAATGTAACCACCAAGGTTGACGGTAAAGATGTTTCTGAGAATCTTGAGTTTACAGTAGAGGGTAACGCCGTAAAGACGGTGGAAATTGTAATGTCAGCCACCGAGGAGGGGAAGGAATTCCGGGTTGGCAACCCCACACTGACTCTTGTCTATGACTTCAATGCTGCTCGTAAGGTTTTGGAGGGTCAACTGACAGATGCCATCAACAAGATTGTGGAAGGCGACGAAGAAGCAACAGAACTCTCCGAAGAGGCTTCTGAGATTGCCAGCAGGCTCAAGCTTTTGGTTGATGATACAGAAGGTGCATATCAGGCATACGTGGACAACGAGATGTGGAAGGGTACCGATGGCTGTAAGTTTGCTGCTGAGATAAAGGCTGTTGACGAGAAGGCTGGTGCTCAGGGAGCCAACATGTCTGCCTATCAGGCTGCTTCGGATGCAATCAAGGCGCAACAAGAGGCTTTGGATGCTGTCAATGCTACCTTGGCACGTTACGAGACAGCCACTAATGGCACATTCGAGTATACACAGGGTATTACAGAGGGAAAGCCTGAGGCTGCACAGAAGATTATAGATGATTATCAGGCAAAGGCTAATGAGGCTCATGAGAATGGCAATGCTGCTGAAGTATTGACTGAAACAGCAAATGAGACATTTGCCACAGAGGCTTCAAAGGCCATCAGCGATTTCGAT
>JBJFDX010000264.1:0-6570 GCA_051890235.1 Bacteroidaceae bacterium
CTCCTGAGGGGAGCGGTACCTGGCAGCTGTGCAGACTGCCATCCTGGGACTTTCCTGTGGGTATCTCATGACCGAGGGCATCGGTCTTCCATACTCCTCCGCGATTTCTGTTCAAGGGGATATTGAGAGCAACAGAGAGGCTTTGCATGGCCACCTGGCGCGTGCAGGTCAACTGGATTTCAGCCATAATGGAGTCTCCCTTCTGCACGTATCGGCTCTTGCCCTCGAAGGTCTTCTGTCCGTCGGAGAGAAGTTGGAATTGCCGTTCATCCTGCCGGGGCGCATTCCAGTCACCATGGACCGACAGGGAGAGCCATCCAGCCGCATAGGCAGAGATGCTGAGCTCGCATCCCTCCGTCTCAAGTCCGCCTCCCAGAGTGACACGCATGACGGTCTCCTGCGCCTGGGAGATGACGGCAGAAGCGAGCAACAACAGAATGACGGCAACCTTTTTCATACCTCTCCTCTCCTTCCTTTATCTGATGACGATGCCTCCCATTGGCTGAAGGGTGACTTGCAGTTTTCCGTCCTTGGCCACCTTCACCTGCTTCTGCACGGGTGTGGGCAGCTGAACGGAGTTTTCCCCGGCCTTGGCCTTCCGGTTCTTCTTCACGGGCTGGTCCGTGAGGCAGGTCATGGTCTGTCCGGCAAACATAGGCAGGTCGAGCGTGAGGCTGACAGGCTCCTGCGTGCCGTTGAGTGCGCCCACATACCACTTGCTGCCATGCCTGCGTGCCAGGGCCACATAGCGTGTGGGATATCCGTCCAGGAACAGGGTCTCGTCCCACGTGGTAGGAATTTCTCTGAGGAACTCCAGTTCAAAGGGCTGCAGTTCATTCAGATTGTTCGGGCAGAGCACCACGGCGTTGATGCTTGACTGCATGATGAGTGCCGAGGCCATCTCAAACACGTTGGACGTATAGCGCGGATGGCGGCTCTTGTTGTCCCGGCTCATGTGTGTGTTCATGAGCACTCCGCCCCAGTCGGCACTTCCCACGGCATTTCGTGTAAAGGGATAGGTGCAGAGTTCAAATCCCTCCTGCCTGGCATGATGGTCGGTAAAATAGACATTCTCCGAGGCGAGCATGGCCTCCGATGCCACATAGTTGGGGTACATGCGCTCCCATCCCCGGGGAATGGTGCATCCGTGGAATATTACCTGCAGGCCATGACGGTTGGCATCCACCAGGATATCCTCATAGAGTTTCATCATCTCCTGCTTGTCACCTCCGAAGAAGTCCACCTTGATGCCGGCTATCCCGATCTCCTCCATCCACTTCATCTCACGTTCGCGTGCCCATGAGGTATTCATGCATCCCACGGGGCTCTGCGGAGCATCGTTCCACATGCCGTTGGAGTTGTACCAGAGCATCAGCTGCACGCCCTTCGACGCGGCATAGCGTGCCAGCTTCCCGATACCCTCGCGCCCTATGCGCTGGTCCCACAGGGCATCCACCAGGCAGTACTCATATCCCATGGCGGCAGCCAGGTCCACAAACTGCACCTGATCGTCATAGTTGCACGATTCGTCCTGCCATATCAGCCATGACCAGGTGTATCGCCCGGGCTTGTACTTACGGGTAGGTTCATATAGAGGTTCCACCAGATCATAGGGGATGGTGGTCTCCACGATGGGCTTGAGCGTGGTGCCCAGGGTGACGGTGCGCCAAGGGGTGGAGCCGGGCAGAGGAATGCCTGCATAGGGGCTGCCCATGCCGTTCATCTCATCCTTGTTGGGGAAAGCTATGGTGTATCCCACTCCCTGCTGATAATCGCTCAGATGACAACCCACATAATTGCTTCCCGTACCGGTCTCGCTCACCAGCACCCATCCGTCGTCTCCCACATGGAACAGGCAGGGGAAGGTGTATCCCTGGCCATACTGCGAGGGGACATCCATGGCAGCATCGGCCTTGTACTCCTCTTCATACGAGGGCTTGGTGCGCTCCCACCCTTCCATCGGTTTGCTCTGCGGGCAGATGAAGGTGGTGGTATGCTGAGGGAACTGGAAGGCGCTGGCTTCGGAATAGACAAGCGCACAACGGGGAACATCGTTCGGTCCGCGATGGAGCGTATAGCGGAAGGCCACGTCATTGTCCGACACGCGGAAGGTAACCGTGAGAGGCCATCCCTGGGCGTTCTGCATGTCTATCTCGACCTCTGTGGCCACGTAGTGCACCTGTGAGGTCTTGATGCGCGTCATCACATACTGATGGTCTATGAGGCTCTGTCGGTGCCCTTTGATGGAGAGGCCCGTGGTAAAGTCTCCCGTGCTGGCCTTCAGTCCCAGGCGCGAGGGCAAGAGCATGACACGCCCATCATAAGTGATGGTATAGGTGGGGATGCCGCCCTGGTCAGACACAGTTACATTGACCTTGCCATCGGGTGAAGCAATCTTCACCTCCCCGGCACATACACTTGCCGTCATGAGGGCAACAAGCAGAAGAAAACAGATTCTTTTCATCATCGGGACGATTGAGTTTTTATTTGTCATCGATTGTTTTTACACATACAAAGTTACTCATTTTCCCCAACATAAGCAAAGTTCCTGTACAGAAATACTCAGGGCAGGAAAAGAAAAGCACCCACGCCAGGAGACCTCCAACCTGCTCCTTCGTGTGAAGGACCTGGAGAAAAGAAACGGTAAACTTCAACTGAGAGAAAAGTGAGTGAATCTATCACAATCACAATTATCACAATTAAAAATCGGAGGGTATGCAACTCCTCTACACCCCCTCTATAGAGTATATAACTTATTAATATATAATTAATTATAATATATATAAGAAGAAGTAGAGACCCTTCAAAAAACTAATTGTGATTTGTGATTTGTGATAATGACCAAGTACGAATTTTATCTATTAAGCAGATTATCAATAGGTTATAACTTTCCTCAAGACGTGGTTTGCTGACCTCCTGCCCTCATAAGAGGCGAAAAAGACATCAAAATACGGCTCTGAAAGGCCTCAGAGGGTGGGATTATACCCCTCATTACCCCGCTTTTTCCTTCATTTTGGGCAAAAACGCGAAATACGAAAATCGCACATTTGAGCCCTCTGAGCAGGAAAACGCGGGGTGTAAAGCCCGATTTGATGGATGAAAGGGGCAAAACGACGCTTCATCCGTCCGTTCCCACACGCCAAACGGGAGCACCTGTAACCCGATTCGGTTATCAGCATCATGATGATTACGGCCATTTTTTGAACTGATGCCTTTTCGTTCGTAGGGCGTAATGGAGTGCCGTTGTTTCCGGAAAACGGGGAAACAGATGACTTGGCGAATGTAGGCAAGCGCATAACAGCGCTAACGGCCGATTAGGGTTTGATACAAAGGAAATCTTCATTTTCCCAAAACAGATTACAGAAATGACACAAACAAGATGCGCGGTATCTACCATATTATAACACGTGCGCATGCATGCGTGCACAAGAAGATGCTTATCATGAAAGAAAACGCTCATATTCTGAAAAAAAACCGCTGATGAATGAATCATATTTCCTGATTTTTGCTAATTTTGCTTCGGATTCAGATAAAAACAAAAAAAAGAGACGACCTAATGAAGCAATAGGGCCATAAGAGCCTCAAAAAGCTACGCGTAGATACAAAACGCATTCATTTTCAATCACAAATATCAACCATTTATTACTTTACCAAAACAAAAAAAATGAAAACAAAACTACTGTTGGCCGCTTGCCTATGCAGTCTGATGACTACCGCCCAGGGGCAAGTAACCTTCGAATGCATCGGAGGAACCAATTTTGCGGATGGTGAAGGCTGCGCCAAAGCCTTCGACGGAAATCTGGGGACCAAATGGGGCATGTATGGCACAGGCGACAAATTCGCCGTCATCAAGGCATCTGCCCCCGTGCGCATTACAGGTTACACCCTGATAAATGCCAATGACAACCAGCAATACGACCGCGACATCAAGGAATGGGAAATCTACGGCACCAACGACGAGACTGTCGCCACCACAAACCAGGAATCCACCACCGGATGGACACAAATTGAGAGAGTGAGGGAGCATAATCTCGGAAAGAATGATTACTCGGCACACCATATCGCCGTCAACCCCTCGGCCACAGCTTTCAAGTACTTCATGTTCAAGCGCGTGGCAGGCAGCGGAAGCCAGACCCAGCTGTCGGAGATTACCCTGGCATACACACAGGAGCCCGGCATACGTCAGGGGATAGGCTACACCTTCCTGAAGGGAACAGTCGGATACGGAAGCAACCAGGATGCCGACAAACTGTTTGATGACCATTGGAATACCAAGTTCTGCGGCAACGCAAATGCAGAATACAGCGTCACCTTCACCACCAGCAAGGCCATCAACGTGAGCAAGGTAACCATGACCACAGCCAACGACTACAATGCAAGAGACCCCAAAGGATGGAATCTGCTGGGATCGGCTGATGGCGGAAGCACATGGGACCTGATACACAGCCACAACGAGGACCTGCCCACAGAACGCAAAACAAGCAAAACCTTTGAATTTACAGCATGCAGCACGGCCTACAGCACATTCAAGCTTGTAATCCACAACACAAGAGACTTCAATGGAGAACAGAAGATGCAACTCTCTGAACTGTCTCTGAATGATGAAGAACTGACCTACACCGTAACAGAGGCCACCCAAGGTTTCAGCGACAGCGAGAGCGCAGCCAAACTCTTCGACGGCGATACCGGCACCAAGTGGTGTTGTCCCAATCCTGAGTCCACACGCTGGTATGTGGAGTTCTCCACCCAACAAGCCATCACGCCCACCGGTTACTTTTTCGTGACCGGTAATGACGACGAGTCACGCGACCCCAAGGCATGGACTCTCTACGGCTCCACCGACGAGGGCAACACCTGGACAGCCATCGACTCCAAGGCCGACCAGACATTCCCCGGCATGCGCCGCGACTACGTGGAATATGCCATGACGCAGCCTGCCACAGCCTACTCAAGATACAAACTCGAGGTGACCGAACGCAGAGGCGGAGGCATAGGACTCGTACAATACGGCGAATTCGGCCTGCTGACCGCATCCAACAACGGTCTGGCCAACAACAACCAGATTATCGTATACGAGGGTGACGGCGGAAGCGCAAATGAGAGTGTGCAGAAGATGTTCGACGGAAATCCTAAATCCAAGTGGTGCACCAGCCCCAGAACCACCATCTTCGGCATCGGACATGAAGCCACCCTGACAGGCTACAGCATACATGAGGCGGATGAATTCGGCAACTATGACAGACGCCCCAAATCATGGGTGCTGCAGGGCAGCAACGACTACAGCACCTGGACAGACATAGATGCCGTAACAGGTGACACAAGGATACCCGGCGCATGCCTGTCACTCACCCACTTCACCCTTGACACCCCCGTATCCTACAAGTACTATAAGTTGCAGATCAAGGAGACTCAGGGTGCCAGCATCTTCCAAATCAGCGAATTCGTACCCCACTTCGACGGAGGCACGCTCAACAAACTCGAACTGAAAGACGGCGCCGAGCCCACCATCTGCGGCAACGCCACCATAGGAGAGTTCATTTATGACCGTTCTCTCACGGCAGGCAACGTGTCCACATTCGTTCTCCCCGTGGACATACCCGTAAGCAACATCAACGGCAAGGTATGGCAACTGAATGAATACGACGGCGCAGCCCTGAAGTTCACCCTGGTGGAGACAGGAACACTCAGCGCCCACAAGCCCTATCTGGTGCAGCCCTCGGCCGACAAACTCCTGAAGGACAACACCCTGAGCAACGCCAGCATGCACGGCACTCCCACCTCATTAAAGCAAACCACCACCGATGGGCAGGCTTATCAGATGGGAACCTATGCCACGCTGAAGTCTGAGGAGACCATCCAGGACGGTACCGTATACGGTTACACAGGCGGCAAGTTCGTGCAGGCCCAGAGCGGCACGCTCCGCCCCTTCCGCACCCTCTTCGTGGTGACAGGCGCAGCCGAAGCCAAGGAACTCACCCTGGTGCTGGGAGATACCGAGACAGGCATAGTGACCCTCAACCGGAACGGAGAGATAACCGATGCCCCCACCGACGTGTATGACCTGAGCGGACGCGTGATACGCCGTGGCGCAAACGGCTCCACCTGCCTCACAGGTTTGCCTGCAGGCACATACGTAGTGAAGGGAAAGAAATTCATAATCAAATAAACATTACAAACTGAAGAAAACACATGAAACGCAAAACATATCAGAAACCCCTGACAAACCACATAGAAGTACTCAGCGAATGCCTCATCGCCTTCTCATCTCAGGGTAGCGAGTCCACAAACGGCGTGGATATCGAATCAGGCATAGAGTTTGAAACCAAGAAAAACTCTGACACAAAATGGGATAACATGTGGTAATCAGCCACACATGACAAATACCTGAGAAAAGGGGGACCCAGGCCACAATCAGCAGAAAAACTGCCGGCGCCAGGGTCCCCTCTGCTTTTATCCTGAAAAAACTCTTCCCTAAACGTATTCATCATATTCCACAAGACCTGCCCGAAGTGCATATTTGGTGGCGTCATAGATGGTGGTAACGCCTATCTTGCGGAAGATATTCTTCTT
>JBJFDX010000265.1:0-1827 GCA_051890235.1 Bacteroidaceae bacterium
GAAGAATGGGTAATGACCCTTTACAACACGTGTGAAGAAACCATTACCGATGCTGAACGAAAGGAACAGCACAAGTATGCCACCATGGTGCAGCGCCCTCAGGACAAGAAATTCCTGGTGAAGATGCTGGATGAGTCATCACAGATACGCGATGACAAGAAACTGGCCAAGCGCATCAAGGTACTTATCGATGAGTATGGCATACCCAAGTTTCTGAACAAGCGTGACACGTTCCTCTTCAAGATGTACCAGTCATTTGGTCATTACTTTTACCCCATCGCCATCCCCATCATCAAGAAAAGGCTCAGGATGGACACCTCTCGAGTAATCATCGATGCAGCACGTCCTCATCTGACCAAGCATCTGGCCACACGATTTGACCAAAAGATAGGCCAGAACGTAAACCTGCTGGGTGAGGTGGTACTCGGAGACGAAGAGGCAGACAAGCGCTACTTCAGCTATCTGGAGGCCCTCAAGGAGCCCGATATCAACTACATCTCAGTAAAGATTTCAGGCATCTATGCCCAGACGCACGCCCTCAACTACGAGGAGTCGTTCCCCGAACTTGTGCGCCGCATGTCGGAACTCTATCAGGCAGCCATCGATAATCCCTATGTGGATGAGAACGGTCAGAAACGTGCCAAATTTATCAACCTCGACATGGAGGAATACAAGGACGCACACCTGACGATGCGACTCTTCAAGGAAGTACTCTCCAAGCCAGAGTTCCTGCATTACTCCGCAGGTATCGTAGTACAGGCCTACCTGCCCGACGCATGGGGATTCCAGTCCGAACTGCTGGAATTTGCCAAGGAGCGCTGTAGCCGCGGAGGTGCACCCATCAAGATGCGTATCGTGAAGGGATGCAATCTGGATATGGAGACCGTTGTAGCCTCGCTGCGCGGATGGGAAAACCCCGTACGTCCCAACAAGACGGAAGTGGATGCCAACTATCTGCACATCATCGAGCGCGGACTTCTGCCTCAGAACTCGCAATATCTGCATATCGGCATGGCATCACACAACCTGTACACCATCTCGTATGCCTATCTGCTCACCAAGATGTATGGCACACCCAAGGACACCTTCTGCTTTGAGATGCTCGAGGGTATGGCCGACCAGGTATGGAGAGCACAATCCAAGTTAGGCAACCATGTAATCCTCTACACCCCTGTGGTGAAGGACGAGCACTTCCTCAACGCCGTCTCTTATCTGGTGCGCCGCATGGACGAGAATACAGCCCCCGACAACTTCCTCACACACTCCTTCAACCTGAAGCCAGATACCGAGGCCTGGAACTTCCTGAAGAAGCAGTTTGAGGATGCCTATGCCATCAAGGACTCCATCCCTCACACTCCTCATCGCACCCAGAACAGGCTGGAACCCTACAAGCCTGTACCTCCCATGGACGAGATGAAGAACGAGCCCGATACAGATTTCGACCGCGAGTGCAATCAGGAGTGGCAAAGACAGATTTTCGCCAAGTGGAAGAAGAGCAAGGATGACAAACCCTATGTCATCCCCACCCAGATAGGCGGAGAGACCGTGGAGAACGAGAGCCGTGCCAAATATTACGATCGCTGTCAGAACGACGAAGTGGAAATCTGTGAGATGTCGAAAGCCAACACAAGTCAGGTGGACGAAATCATCAGGATAGCCGCTTCGGACCCCAAAGGTTGGCGCAACACCACCATCGAGGAGCGTCACAAGATCATGTACGATGCTGCCAATCGTCTGGGCGAGATGCGCGGAGACCTGATTGGATGCATGTGTGCCATCACAGGCAAGACGGTTACAGAAGGTGACGTGGAGGTATCAGAGGGCATC
>JBJFDX010000266.1:0-6570 GCA_051890235.1 Bacteroidaceae bacterium
CTTTTATGCCGCTGGAATAGGCCTGCACACTCTTTTTCCAACCACATGGCATAAAAAAAGATGGCAAACGCCTTGCCATTACAGAAAATTTGGCTATCTTTGCACCCGAATTGATTGTTAAACTCCGGCTGCTCCTGTAGTTCAATGGATAGAACAACGGTTTCCTAAACCGTCGATCCGGGTTCGATTCCCGGCGGGAGTACAAAGGCCTCAGATTGGAATTAAGGATTATCCAAGAGAGAGAGGAGACCACGTGCGCTCTATACTTTTCCAAGTATTTGGTCCGTGACCTGCAGATGTTCCGCTCAGACACGCTACCCCCATTGCACAAAGCCGATTCTCTCAGCCTTTTTTTAACACATTTGGTTATGGCAGAAGCAGTAGAAATCAAAGAGAGAGAATCTGTCGTAGTAAGATTCTCAGGCGATTCAGGCGATGGCATGCAGTTGGCAGGCAATATCTTCTCAACCGTATCGGCCACTGTAGGCAACAGCATCAGCACATTTCCCGACTATCCGGCAGACATCAGAGCTCCGCAAGGTTCACTCACAGGCGTATCAGGATTTCAGGTACACGTGGGTGCAGGACAGGTGTACACACCAGGCGACCTGTGTGATGTACTGGTAGCCATGAACGCAGCCGCCCTGAAGACACAATACCGATACGCCAAACCAGGAGCTGCCATCATCATCGATACGGACAGCTTCGGACCCAAGGACCTGCAGAAGGCTGCATTCCAAACCGAAGATTATCTGGGAGAGATGGGCATAGATCCCGACAGGGTCATCGCCTGTCCCCTCACTACCATGGTCAAGGACTGCCTGAAGGACAGCGGTATGGACGTGAAGAGCATGCTCAAATGCCGCAACATGTTTGCGCTCGGACTGGTATGCTGGCTCTTTGACCGTGATTTGGAGATTGCCTTCAACTTCCTGCGTGAGAAATTTGCCAAGAAACCAGGCATAGCCGATGCCAATATCAAAGTCATCCAGGCTGGATACGACTATGGACACAATACGCATAGCAGCGTGGCCAACGTATATCGCATAGAGACCCGCAACAAGGTTCCCGGGCGATACATGGACATTACCGGCAACAAAGCCACTGCCTATGGATTCATAGCAGCTGCCGAGAAAGCAGGACTTAAGCTCTACCTCGGCTCCTACCCCATCACACCTGCCACAGATGTTCTGCACGAACTCTCAAAGCACAAGTCTCTGAACGTGGTTACAGTACAATGTGAAGACGAGATTGCCGGATGCGCTTCCTCGCTGGGAGCCTCCTTTGCAGGAGCATTGGCTGTGACCAGCACCTCTGGTCCGGGAATGTGCCTCAAGAGTGAAGCCATGAATCTGGCCGTCATCATGGAACTGCCTCTGGTCATCCTCGACGTACAACGCGGAGGACCTGCTACAGGCTTGCCCACCAAGTCCGAGCAGACCGACCTCCTGCAGGCTCTGTTTGGCCGAAACGGTGAAAGTCCCATTCCCGTGATTGCAGCCACAAGTCCCACCGACTGCTTCGATGCTGCCTTCCAGGCCTGCAAGATGGCTCTGGAGCACATGACACCTGTCATCCTCATGACCGATGCCTATGTGGCCAACGGTTCCGGCGCATTCCGCTTGCCCAAGATGTCAGACTTCCCCAGCATCACACCTCCATATGTTCCTCAGGAGATGAAGGGCTCATGGACTCCCTACATGCGTGCAGAAAACGGCACACGCTACTGGGCCGTTCCCGGAAGAGAAGGCTTCGAGCACATCCTGGGAGGACTGGAGAAGGATGACAAGACAGGAGCCATCAGCACCAATCCCGAGAATCACGACCTGATGACACACAAGCGTCAGGCAAAGATTGACGCCATCCCCGTTCCTGACCTGGATGTTTTGGGCGACAAGGAAGATGCCGACCTGCTCATCGTTGGATTCGGAGGCACCTATGGACACCTGCATGCAGCCATGGACGAGATGCGTGCGGCAGGACACAAGGTGGCCATGGCACACTTTAAGTATATCAACCCCCTGCCCAAGAATACCGCAGAGGTGCTGCGTAAATACCCACGCGTGGTGGTGGCAGAACAAAACATGGGTCAGCTGGCAGGATGGCTTCGCATGAAAGTGGACGGATTCGTTCCCTATCAATACAACGAAGTAAAGGGACAGCCATTCAAGGTAAGCGAACTGGTGAAGGCCTTCACTCCGCTCCTGGCCTCAGACAAGTAAGAGGACTCTTTTAACCGCCAAGGCTGATATCAAAACATAAGTAGTCAATCAAAATCCAGACACTATGAATCAGAACAATGCAATACAGCAACCCTCTGTACAGGACGGAAACCGTTGGGTAGCTAACGATTATAAGAAAGGACAACCCAGATGGTGTCCCGGATGTGGAGACCACTTCTTCCTGGCTTCCCTGCACAAAGCTATGGCCGAGATAGGCGTAGCCCCATGGGATACAGCCGTCATCTCTGGTATCGGATGCTCCAGTCGTCTGCCTCATTACATGGCCACCTATGGCATGAACACCATCCACGGACGTGCAGCCGCCATTGCCACAGGATGCAAGGTGGCCAATCCCAATCTGGCCGTATGGCAAGTGAGTGGTGATGGTGACGGACTGGCCATCGGAGGCAACCACTTCATCCATGCCAACCGACGCAACATCAACCTCAACATGATTCTGCTCAACAACCGCATCTATGGCCTTACCAAGGGACAGTACAGCCCCACCAGTCCGCGCGGATTTGTCAGCAAGAGCAGTCCCTACGGAACGGTGGAGGACCCCTTCCGCCCTGCAGAACTTTGTTTCGGCGCACGCGGCCACTTCTTCGCTCGCGCCGTGGCAACGGATGCTCCCGGCACAATCGATATCCTCAAGGCTGCCTACCTGCATCAGGGAGCAAGTGTGTGCGAAATCCTGCAAAACTGTGTCATCTTCAACAACGGCACACACGATGCTGTCTACACCAAGGAGGGACGTGCCAAGAATGCCATCTACGTGAAACACGGGGAACCACTCATCTTCGGAGAAAACCGCGAATACGGACTCATGCAGGAAGGCTTCGGACTCAAGGTGGTAAAGATTGGCGAGAATGACATCACAGAGAAAGATATCCTGGTACACGATGCTCATTGTCAGGACAACACCCTGCAGCTCAAACTGGCCCTCATGGGCAATGGCGACGGATTCCCCATTGCCTTGGGCGTCATCAGGGATGTGGAAGCACCCACCTATGACGATAGCGTAACAGCACAAATCGAAGAAATAAAGGCCAAGAAGCCTTACCATAACTTCGAGGAACTGCTGGAGACCAATGATATCTGGGAAGTTAAATAAAAACTCTGCAACCAATAACACATACGAATCACATCACATGAACTTCATAGAAGAACTTACCTGGAGAGGCATGATCCATCAGATGATGCCGGGTACTGAAGAATTACTCAATCGTGAAACAGTAACGGCTTATGTGGGCATCGACCCCACAGCCGACAGTCTGCACATCGGACACTTGTGCGGAGTCATGATGCTCCGCCACTTCCAACGCTGTGGCCACAAGCCATTGGCATTGGTGGGTGGTGCTACGGGCATGATTGGTGATCCAAGCGGAAAAAGCCAGGAACGCAACCTCCTCAACGAAGAGACCCTTCGCCACAACGTGGCTTGCATCAAGGCACAACTTGCCCGGTTCCTCGACTTTGAAAGTGATGCCCCCAACAAGGCCGAGCTGGTAAACAACTACGATTGGATGAAGGACTACACCTTCCTGGATTTCGCACGTGAGATAGGTAAGTGCATCACCGTCAACTACATGATGGCCAAGGATAGCGTAAAGCGCAGGCTCAATGGAGAATTTCAGGATGGAATGTCATTCACCGAGTTCACCTACCAGTTGCTGCAGGGATATGACTTCCTGCATCTTTACCAGACAAAGAACTGCAAACTGCAGATGGGCGGTAGCGACCAGTGGGGCAACATCACCACAGGAACCGAGCTCATTCGTCGAAAACTGGGTTCCGAGAACGAAGCCTTTGCTCTCACCTGTCCGCTCATCACCAAGGCCGATGGCAAGAAGTTCGGAAAGACCGAGAAGGGCAACATCTGGCTCGACCGTAACCGCACCTCACCCTATGCCTTCTATCAGTTCTGGCTCAACGTGGCCGACGAGGATGCCGAGCGCTACATCAAGATTTTCACATCCCTCGATCGCACTACCATCGAGGACCTGATAGCTCAACACCGCCAAGACCCTGGCATGCGTCTGTTACAGAAACGATTGGCCGAGGAAGTGACCGTCATGGTGCACAGCAGGGCAGACTATGAAGCTGCTGTGGAGGCCAGCAGCATCCTCTTCGGAAAATCCACCAAGGAGAGTCTGACAAAGTTGGACGAACAAACTCTGCTGGATGTCTTTGCCGGAGTACCTCAGTTCACCTTCGACCGCTCCCTGCTCGAAGGCGAAGGAGTGAAAGCCGTAGACCTTACCGTAGAACACACACAATGTTTTACCAGCAAAGGTGAGATGCGCAAACTTACCCAAGGTGGTGGTGTGAGCATCAACAAGGAAAAACTCTCCTCTTTTGACCGCACAATCAGCACAGCCGACCTCCTCGACGACAAATATCTGCTTGTGCAACAAGGCAAAAAGAAGTACTTCCTGCTCATAGCGAAGTAAAAACTGAGCACATTACTTGCGGGATAGAGAGGAAACCTCTATCTTTGCACTCGCAATCCACAGGGATGGATTGGGATAGGATTGGGCTATGGTGTAATGGTAGCACAAGACATTTTGGTCGTCTTAGTTCTGGTTCGAAACCGGATAGCCCAACCCAGAGAGAAGCATGGTAACGCAGAGAGATGCAAACCATGCTTTCTTTCGTTATTATCCCCTCATCGGAATGCAATACTACGGCTCTGTAGATATTCAGTGGGGAATTATAGAACCTTGGGCTCAGTAATAAATACTGGGGGATGATAACAAGAAAGATGATATTTCGACAAATAGGGAGAGGGAACGCATCCAAGAAAGACACTCCAAAATAGCCTTTTCCGAGCAGTACTACTTCACTGGCCAAAGAAGCGTGCTTCTCAAGGCATTTTAGCGCGCTCCTTTAGCCATTTAAGCACGCTTACTTCTTGAGGGCAGAAAATAGGCCGATTTTCAGGATAACGTTTGCAACCCCGGTCGCAAACGTTTGAAACCGCGGTTGCAAACGTTTGTAACTGCCATCGCAAACGTTTGCGGGAAAACAGGTCTCTTTTGGGGTGAAAGCTTTTGATGGCATGGCGGACCGTATCGAAAAGACATGGAAACATCCGTCTGACATCTGAGGATTATCAAACCCGAATCAATCACTAAACAACTATGCGATTACAAACCTGGCTTTGTCTTCGTTTTCTTCTCGCGGGATAATCTTGTTCGGAGTTGTCCGAATCCGAACATGTTCGGACATAAATTGTTAGGCAACGATTCTTTAAACATATAATTTTGCCAACAAGACAAATTAAAAATGGGAAAACTAAAAACAAGACACATTGTTGAGTTCGCCTCTGCCATGTCGGGGGTTAACACATTTGCGTGTCCATCTGTTGCCCCCCCTCCTTGGGTAATCCAGTAATGCTTCACGAAAACGATAAAAGAGAAGAGATTGAACATTTCAACGTCATAAACAAGCAAATATGCACATTTTTACGCACCCTGTGCATCGATTTATATAATTATTTGATTCTTAGTGTATATCAAATTCGTTATTTGTCAAAATGCGTCAAAATCTGTCAAAATTTGACGCATTTTGACGCGAAACATTCGACTTTAGAGATTTCTTTTCTATAAATTTGCAAACAAAAGTAAAAGAGCTATGGGAGATCAAGGATGCTTGTATATCAAGAATTTGGAATGCGAATTATCCTTGTACAGGAAAGAGAGGGGACACGATTAGGTCTCTATAGACTCCATAAGCGTGTTCCAGAAATGATAACGGAAATACAAACAGAATAAATCCATCATACTATGTACAAAGTTAAGGAAACAAACCTTTTCGTTGAAGAAGACAGAACCGCAACAAAAGGAAATTCACACGTTAAGGTGTGGTTTTATAAAACGGTATTAAGGAGATAAACATCATAAACAAGAAAGAGTATTATGAACAGAACTAAGAGCTTAACGAGTACCATAGGCACGTTATACGCAATACTCGCATGTTTGACCTTTCAAGCATGTGACAAGAAGAATATTGCCGAAAAGAAAGAATGCGGTGACATGACATTCAGCCAAATGACAGTATTACAAGTTGACACATTACTTTATTCCCAAATTGCAGATTTTGTACCCATTGATTCATCATCTTATGTATTGACTGATGGTGTGTCTATATGTATAACAGACAGCTTGGGTGCTGTTTCACATAGAATCAGTAGCCAAGGGCATGGACATAAAGAGTACATAAAGATAGGCAAGCTGTTCTCAGATGGACGGAACATCTATGCCTGGTGTGATATGTCCCTGCATCTGTACAAGTATGATATGTCGTTGAATTTCATCGACAAGTATCAAGGACCAGACTGCGCCGT
>JBJFDX010000267.1:0-1825 GCA_051890235.1 Bacteroidaceae bacterium
GGCAGAAGCGGAGGAATGCTTGCATCACCTGATGAAATCATAGCGGCAGTAAGAAATCTATAAGCTCAATCGAAACATCATGGAACTAAAAGATATCATTTCCCCAGAAAATCAGGTGTATGCACGTCCTGACCTCCTCAATGAAACACCCATGCACTATTGCCCTGGGTGTAGCCATAGCATGGTACACAAACTGGTGGCAGAGGTGCTGTCTGAAATGGGACTCGAAGAGCGCACCATTGGCATCTGCCCTGTAGGATGTGCCGTCTTTGCCTATCGATATATTGATATAGACTGGATAGAAGCTGCACATGGCAGAGCACCAGCCTGTGCATCGGCAGTCAAGCGTATGTGGCCCGACCATCTTGTGTTTACCTATCAGGGAGATGGAGATTTGGCGTGCATCGGAACAGGCGAAACGATTCAGGCCCTCAATCGTGGAGAGAATATTGCCATCATATTCATCAATAATGCCATCTATGGTATGACAGGAGGACAGATGGCACCCACTACACTTATGGGTATGAAGACATCCACATGCCCCTATGGAAGACAGGCTGACCTTCATGGATATCCATTGCATATTACAGACATCGCTGCCACACTCGAGGGCACATGTTATGTGACAAGGCAAGCAGTAAACAGTACAGCCAACATTGCTCGAGCCAAGCGAGCCATACGTCAGGCATTCCAGAACTCACTCGATCATAAAGGTTCTTCACTGGTGGAGATTGTCAGCACCTGTTCTGCAGGTTGGAAGAAAACTCCTGTAGAAGCAAGGAAATGGATGGAAGAGAACATGTTCCCCTATTACCCTTTGGGTGACCTCAAGAACATGTAGAACAACAAAGCAAGAACAGAAGATGAAAGAAGAAATTATCATAAGCGGATTTGGTGGACAAGGAGTCTTATCTATGGGTAAGATTCTTGCATATGCCGGACTCACGGAAGGAAAAGAGGTTTCATGGATGCCGTCATACGGACCTGAACAACGTGGAGGTACAGCCAATGTCACCGTCATCATCAGTGATCAGCGCATTGCATCTCCCATATTATGCAAATATGATACAGCAATCGTGCTCAACCAGCCTTCGCTCGAACGTTTCGAACCACTTGTAAAACCTGGAGGGACTCTGATTTACGATCCTTACAGCATCGTGACTGAGCCACAGAGAACAGACATCAACGTATACTGTATCAATGCTATGGAGGAATCAGCACGCAGGCAAAATGCAAAACTGTTTAACATGTTACTCCTGGGAGGTTTGATAAAAGTAAGGCAACTGGCCTCAACAGAAGATGTTGTTCGTGGACTACGTAAAGCACTTCCGCCCCGTCACCATAATCTTATTGCGCAAAATGAGGAAGCAATCATTCGCGGCATGGAGTTGATTTTTCGCAAATGATTTATTCCTATCCGTTCGATAGATTCCCCATCAGTTTTGTCTGTCTGTATGTGAGATGGTGACCGCTTCATTGAAAGCTTTGCACCCTTTGTATTCAAAACTTACCAAAAAGGCCTTTTTCCCCGCAAACGTTTGCGGGAGCGGTTGCAAACGTTTGCGACCGAGGTTTTAAACGTTTGCAACCGAGGGTGCAAACGTTATACTGAAAAAAGCCTATTTTCTGCCCCCAAAAAACAAGCGTGCTTCTCCGGGCATTTAAGCGCGCTTATTTTGGCTCAGTAGATATTTAGTGGGGACACCGATGCCGAAGGTCTTGTCCTCTGGCGTACTGCCCTCCAGGCAGGAGTTTGTGGGTTAGATTGTAATCCGGGCACATCTCCACTTCGTTCCGATGTACACCGGTTACTCATGGTAGTGCC
>JBJFDX010000268.1:0-1824 GCA_051890235.1 Bacteroidaceae bacterium
ATCAAGCTTGGTTTCTGTATTACCACAAAATCATGCCCACGAAAAGTAATGTTTAGATACCTGCCAATGTATGTTTAAATACCATATAAACTCCCTTTTTTATTTTTTCTCCCATCCAAAGACTTCCTGCACGTTTTTTTTCAATAACTTTGCAAGAGAGCAACACTATAATACATATAAAAAGATGCATATCCATAAATTACTTTTCACAACACTTTGTGTCGCATCATTCATAGGCGCACAAGCACAAAAGACATTCAAGAATCCTGTCTTCAACGAGGATACTCCCGACCCTACTGTGGTGCGTGCACCTGATGGCACCTTCTATGCCTATGGTACAGGTGGTACATGTCGCAAGAGTACCGATCTGGCCACATGGTACAACGTGGGCAATGCCCTAAGCAGACCAACATGGAATGATACCACATATATAGACAGTAACGGACAGAAGAAAACTGACTATTATAGTCTGTGGGCTTTGGATGTAAGCCACACCATCGACGATAACTATCTGGTATATTATGCCTGCGCACTATGGGGCAATGGCACCCGCACAGGCATAGGCGTAGCCACAGGCTCTTCACCCACCAAATTTACCGACCGTGGACGCCTGTTCCGAAGTACCGAAATAGGCGTTGAGAACAGTATCGACCCCTGCTATGTGGAAGAGTTTGACAAGAAATACCTCGTTTGGGGCAGTTTCCATGATCTTTATATCTCCGAACTCACCGAGGATGGCCTGGCCATAAAGGACTTCAAAAAGAAAACTAAACTTGCAGGAGGTGCCTTTGAGGGTGTGATGATCTATAAGCGTGGCTCCTATTACTACTTGTTTGCCAGCGTAGGCAGTTGTTGCGAAGGTGTCAACAGCACCTATCGTACCGTGGTAGGACGCTCTTCCAACCTCCTCGGCCCTTACGTAAACAAGCAGGGCGGCGATATGAAAAACAACAACTACACCACCATCATACAAGGCAACAGCAGTTGGAAAGGTCCTGGACACAACAGCGAAATTATCACCGACGATGCCGGACAAGACTGGCTTTTATACCATGCCTACAGCGCAACCACTCCCGGCAAAGGCCGAGTGCTGATGCTGGACAAGATCACCTGGGACCGGAACGGATGGCCCACGGTAGGTGATGGTACCCCCAGCACTACTGAGCAGGAAGCTCCCGTCTTCTATGATGGCAATGGTGCCAATGTCACTTACAAATTCAAGAATACCGACCTATCAAAGAGCGAATGGAAAGGATGGGAGATAAACAACATGGGTACTGGCGAAGTCTTATCAGGAAAAGGAACAGCCTTCATGCCCTTTGCACTCGCCCAGGAAGGTGCACATTTCGATGCTTCACAATCAGTAAGCAAACTCAAGAATGGCATATACGAACTGCGTTTTAACGGATTCTCTACAGCAGGAAGTTCGGAATGTTATCTCAATGGTCTCTCAACGCCAGTCAACAATCCTCTTGAGGAAGGTTCCACACCATCCACATCTGAGAAACTGCTTTCTAACCAGATACTGCGTGACTATTACGCACAAAGTGCATATGGCATTGTCAAAGATGGCAAACTGACCATCGGAGTACGCACCTGTAACCCTCTGCAGAGCGGAGAACGCTTCTGTCTGTCCAACGTGCGTATCATCTATCGGGAAAAGGACAGTCAGGCCCAGGACATCATCTGGCAGAATATTCTGAAGAAGACTGAAGAGTTTTCTGCCAGTGACAATGTATTCTTCCGTCAATACCCTTCACGCATCCAGGAGTATCATGCACAGGCAGAGGCTGAAAAGGATTCTGTGACTCGTTATGATTACCT
>JBJFDX010000269.1:0-1817 GCA_051890235.1 Bacteroidaceae bacterium
CAAGGAATTCTATGAAAAGCGTTGGTTTACGAGCTTGAAGGACATACCTAATGGTTCAATTCTCATCTGTGGTCAGCAGGTTCCCTTTGCTCAAAGACAATTGTTCCGAACCCCCACATGCACCTTTGGCGTAGAAATTTGTGAAGATGTATGGTCACCGGTACCACCCAGTTCGTCTCTTGCACTACATGGTGCCGATATCATCTTCAACATGAGTGCAGATAATGAGGGTGTTGGCAAGCATTCCTATCTCATGAGTCTTGTGGCTCAACAAAGCGCACGACTGATATGCGGATATGTCTTTAGCGGATGTGGATTTGGCGAAAGCACGCAGGATGTTGTTTTCGCAGGCAAGGGATTTGTGTATGAAAATGGTTCTCTTATTGCAGAGGCAAAACGTTATTCACTCCCCCCTCAATTGCTTGAAAGCGAAATAGACGTGGAAAGACTAAGGGCTGAGAGACGCATGATCACCACCTTTGCACCCTGTGCCGCTCAATACAAGGACGAAGAGGTACGTTATGTAGATACAGAACTGGTTAACACACGTGACATATCACTCGCCAGATTCATATCTTCAAAACCTTTCGTTCCTTCAGGAAAAGGACTGAAAGACCGATGTGAGGAGATATTCAGCATCCAGACAGCCGGACTTGCAAAGAGAATGGTACACACGGGAGCCAAGAGCGCCGTTGTGGGAATAAGTGGAGGTTTGGACAGTACACTTGCCTTGCTTGTTTGCGTACGAGCCTTTGATATGCTCGGAATGAGTAGGAAAGGAATTATCGGCATCACCATGCCAGGATTTGGCACCACTGACCGCACCTATACAAATGCCATCAACCTCATGCAACAATTGGGTATTACCATACGTGAGATATCCATCAAGGATGCATGTCTACAGCACTTCAAAGACCTTGGGCACGACCCTCAACAGCATGATGTGACGTATGAAAACAGTCAAGCACGTGAACGGACACAGATTCTGATGGATGTTGCCAATCAAACGAACGGATTGGTGATTGGCACAGGCGACCTTAGCGAATTGGCATTAGGATGGGCCACTTATAATGGCGATCACATGAGCATGTATGGCGTGAATGTCTCCGTTCCCAAGACTCTGGTACGTCACCTGGTAAGCTGGGTGGCACAAGAGATTTCTGAAACTGACACACAGGCCACACTCAATGATATCGTGGACACGCCCATCAGTCCAGAGCTGATACCAGCAGACGAACAAGGCAATATCACACAGAAGACAGAAGATCTTGTTGGTCCTTACGAGCTGCATGATTTCTTCCTTTACTATCTGTTGAGATGGGGATTCCGTCCCAGTAAGATTTTATTCCTGGCTAAGCATGCCTTCGGCAATACCTATACCGATGAGGTAATGAAGAAATGGCTTACAGTCTTCTGCCGACGTTTCTTTGCCCAGCAATTCAAGCGGAGTTGTTTGCCTGATGGACCCAAGGTAGGTAGTTGTTCTCTCAGTCCGAGAGGAGACTGGCGTATGCCAAGCGATGCGTCCTCAACTCTATGGCTTAAGGAATGTGAGACCCTGTGAGCCCTACATTGATGGGGTTCCCGATAAATCAGAGGGAAGGCTGACCAATTAACATCTATTTTCAGCCTTCCCTCTTCTAATCAACAATCCATCCTCAAGACTCTATAAGGTTGACCTAATTTTCGGTAATCCATTCGTAAGAAAAAAAAGAAGGTTGTCGCAAGCGGACAACCTTCTCATATTAATCAATGCTGATAGATGATTAGCCGTTAACCTTCTTCATGTGAGCGATGAGCTCGAGAACCTTGTTAGA
>JBJFDX010000270.1:0-6520 GCA_051890235.1 Bacteroidaceae bacterium
TGGGTAATCCAATCGCCCAAAATAAGCATGCGACATTGGCGGGTCAGATACAAGTCCAATTCGATGTGCCGATGGCCAAAAAGGAAATAGTTCACATCAGGATGTTGCTGGAGATACTCTTTCGCATAAAGGACCAGAAACTCTTTATCCTCACCCTGATAGCCTTGATTATGGGCCTCATCCTGCAAGCATGGTTCATGCTTGAGTCTGCTACGCCGTGCCCACTCCAATCCGAAACTCACCCCTATCGTGGGATGAAGCCATCGAAATAGGCCCTGGCAGAATTTGTTATGGAATACGGCACGGAGAATGCGGAATTTTCTATCAGGGTCACCCAATCCATCTCCATGAGCAAGATAGAACAACTTGTCTGCAAGTTCCAACGTCACAGGTTCACGATGCAGGATAACACCACACTCATGCTCCAGATAGTCCGTGCACCAGATATCATGATTACCTGTAAAGAAATGCACCTCGACACCATTATCTGTCAACTCGCTTACCTTACCCAAAAAGCGCGTATATCCTCGGGGAACCACCGTGGGATACTCAAACCAGAAGTCGAACATATCACCCAACATATACACGGCCTGTGCCCTCTCCTTGATATCATCAAGGAAACGTACAAGACGACGTTCCTGCTGGCGTCCATGCTGTAAAGCCCTGCTACCCAGATGGGCATCCGTAATAAAATAGATATTCTTCATAGATAAAGCATGCTACATAAATCCCAGTTCCAGACGAGCCTCTTCGCTCATCATATCCTTATTCCACTCAGGTTCAAACACCAGATTAACGTCCACCTTGTCCAGCCCAGAAATGGCAGACAACTTGCTATGTACATCCTCGATGATGAAGTCTGCGGCAGGACAGTTGGGAGCTGTGAGAGTCATATCCACCTGGAGTTCCTTACCTTCCTCGCTCAACTCAATACGATATATCAAACCCAAATCGTAAATATTGACAGGAATCTCCGGATCAAACACGGTACGAAGAATCTCCACAATCTTTTCCTGTATATCTGTCTGTTCCATATTTTCAATAGTTTGTACAATATATATATAATGTATAGTCAGCGTCAGCACAAAGACCCATCTTCACGAAAACTGAAATAGCCTTGTGTGGACACAATGACATGATCAACAAGGGTAATATCTACCGCCTTGCAAGCCATGAGTAAGCGATGTGTAAGTTCCTTGTCTTGCTTGCTTGGATGTAGAGTCCCACTGGGGTGATTGTGGCAAAAGACAATAGCCGTGCATTGGCGCAGGAGAGCCTCGCGAAGCACCTGCCGAACATCAACAGCCGAGGCTGTCAGTCCTCCTTCACTCACTCGCACCGAACTCATGAATGTAAGGTTGTTGCGAAGAAACATCACATGGCATTCCTCACGACGCTTATCCTGCAACATAGGACGGAAATAATCGGCTATAGCCTGAGGGGTACTCATACGCTGCTGTGATGCTCGCTCCATAGCTCTGCGGCGTCCCAATTCACATGCTGCAAGAATGGTGACGGCTTTGGCTGGACCAAGTCCGAGGTAAGACTGAAGAGAATCAAGTGACATACAGCTCAACTCCGTCAAACTCTCATGACAATCACCCAATACCCTTTGCATGAGTTCTACTGCCGTTTCCCTGCTATTGCCACTCCCTATCAAGATGGCAAGCAGTTCGGCCTTGGAAAGTGATTCCGCACCATGAGCAATGAGTTTCTCACGGGGGCGGTCCTCCATTGGCTGCTGATTGATGTTCAGTTTCTCGTGCATAAGGATGTATCTACATTTGTTTGCTTGTTTACAGGTACCTATGGGAAAGTCCCTCATTTATAGAATGTGTCGCGGAAGGCCTGCAACTCCTCATTGCAACCACATACGCAGCGAAGCCACCATGCCCGTAAAAAACCAGTACCATAACCCATAAGCTGTACATAACTGGCAGCCACGCTAAGGAGGCCGATGCGCAAACTGCCATTCTGCCTCGCACTGTCCACCATGATTGTAAGTGAATAAAGCAAAGGAAGAAGAACAGAGATGCCGGCAGCACAACGTCCCCAACCTCCTATTGCCGAATCATGACAACATACACTCAAGCTGATTCCTACAAGAAAGAGCATCATGAGACAAACCATACCAAGAGTAAATACAGCAGGCAGGAGATGTACCAGTTTCAGACTCGGAGGATACTTCTTATAGAGATTAATACGGGCAATGCCACTATTGTGAACCTGGCGAAAGAACTTACGAAGGTCGGTGCGACGCTTATGCCACACCCAAGCCTCGGGGAAAAGTCGGCAAGAGGCCCCACTCTGAATGATACGGATACTCAAGTCGATATCTTCACCGAACCGCATCTGTGAGAATCCACCAAGCTTTCGATAGAGACTGGATTGGATGCCCATGTTGAAAGAACGCGGATAGAAACGGTCCAACTTCTTACGTCCACCTCGTATCCCACCTGTAGTAAAGAAACTGGTCATACTATAACTGATGGCCTTCTGTATGGGTGTGAAAGAGGGATGCGAACAATCAGGACCGCCGAAAGCATCACACGGACTTTCGCTAAGTTCCTTGTCCACAGCTTCCAGATATCCAGAAGGAAGCACACAGTCGCTATCAAGGAAAATCAAATATTCACCCTGAGAACGCTCCGCACCATAATTGCGTGTCTGACCTGGTCCGCTGTTAGGCTTAGAGAAGTATTTAATGGGCATCTGGGCTGCATGAGCCTGCACCACCTGCTGACACGTTATCTGGGAGCCATCCTCCACAACAAGCACTTCAAAATCGCGAAGCGTCTGTCGCGAAAGACTCTCAAGCAGTTCATCCGTTTCATCCGGCCTGTTATACACAGGTATTATAAAGGAGTATCTCATCGTGTTCTGTTTTCTTTGTAGAGAAGACAAATGTACACAAAAAACGGGGAAAGGACAATTCTCTATCTCTCTTTTATTTAATGGAGTACTACATGAGAGTTTTACAAAGCCCCAAATCCACTAAAGAGAAGTTCTTTCAGGCAGGAGATTAAACCTTTTGCGTCGCAAAACATAGTATTGCCACAGCAGGCTGAATGAGGATTGCTCAGGAATAGGGTCAAGGACTGTTTTTGCCAGATTCTCCTCTCTGGATGCCAGGAAGTCAACTTTGATACGAGCAAACTCACGACGCGCCCGCCATACAGCCTTTGCACTTCCCCATTGACCTGTCAATAACATCTGCAATGAGGCTAAAGCATCCAGCCAGAAGCGGATGCGCAAAACGGATTGCAGACGACGCTCGGGCAAATTCTTGTATAACAACAGCAGGTTGTTTCGGAAATTGAGAAACGTCTTGCGAGGACTTCCCTGTGGCAAGGTACCACCACCCAAATGATAAACTGTACTCTGGGGCACACACAGAATATCACGTCCACGGCTCCTGAGTCTCCAACAGAGGTCTATCTCCTCCTGATGAGCAAAGAACCGTCCGTCAAGTCCACCCGCCTGCCAATAATCAGAACTGCGTATGACGAGCGCTGCTCCTGTAGCCCAAAAAATGGGGATGACATCATTATACTGTCCGTTATCAGTCTCAACAGCAGACATCAGACGACCTCTGCAATAAGGATATCCCAGCATATCTATAAAGCCACCCGATGCACCCGCATACTCAAACTGATGAGGTGACCATTCGCAACGAATCTTTGGCTGAATCGCAGCCACCTCGGGATGTTCTTCGAGGCATCCTATCAAAGGCTCAAGCCACCCTGAAGTAACCCGCACATCGCTATTCAGCAAGACATATATGTCAGAATTCACCTGACGGAGAGCCTGATTGTATCCCTCTGCAAATCCGTAATTGTGACTCATCGCTATTGTCCGCACATGAGGGAATTCACGTTCCAATATCTCCAGCGAATCATCCGTACTTCCATTGTCTGCAACCACTACTTCGGCTTCTGGCGAATACTCCAGAACGGAAGGCAAAAAACGCTGCAGCATCGCCGCACCATTCCAGTTAAGGATGACAATACTTATTTTCATAAAAGAGTTCCTTTGAGAGCATTTCCATCTACATCCCAATCACCCAACCGCACATCGGCTATCTGGTTGTCCATACCCTGAGAGGGCACAGACACACGGATATAATTGTCCGTAAAGCCATGCATCACTCCACCATGACGACTATGTTCGAGCAGAACGGAACGACTGGTTCCCTGAAAACGCTCATAGAATTCATGCCATTTCTGTTCACTCAGGGCCAAGACCTTTTGACTGCGTTCATGCTTCTGCTCTGGCGTTACCACATGAGGGATTTGCAGGGCACGGGTACCAGGACGCTCACTGTAACTGAACACATGATACTGACTTACATCCACCTCCGACATGAAGCGCAAAGAATCAGCAAACAGATTATCCGTCTCACCACGAGTGCCCACGATTACATCAACGCCAATGAAAGCGTCAGGCATGACCTTGCGAATATATGCAACCTTATCAGCAAAGAGGCGGGTGTCATATCTGCGATGCATCAGGCGCAGCACCTCATCAGAACCGCTCTGCAGAGGAATATGGAAATGAGGCATGAAAGCACGGCTCTGCGCACAAAAGTCGATAACCTCATCAGTAAGCAGATTGGGTTCTATGCTGCTGATACGATAACGAGAGATACCCTCTACAGCATCCAGGGCACGTATCAGATCAATAAAGGATTCACCTGTCGAGCGCCCGAAATCTCCTATGTTCACACCTGTAATCACAATCTCCCGACCTCCCTGTGCCGCAACCTGCTCTGCTTGCTGCACCAATGAGGCTATACTTCCATTTCTGCTACGACCGCGTGCCATGGGTATGGTGCAGTAAGTACAATAATAATTGCACCCATCCTGTACCTTAAGAAAATAACGGGTGCGATCGCCACAGGAACAACTGGGAACAAACGTACGGATGTCAGAAGTACGCACCGTCTCATGTCCATGAGCACATAAAGCCCTTTCCTCCGGCATCATATCTATACGTTGAGCTATGTGATGCAAAATATCACCTTTCTGTTCAGCTCCAAGTACGAGGTCTACCCCATCCAACGAAGCCACCTGTTCGGGTTTCAACTGGGCATAACACCCCGTCACGATAACCAAAGCACCAGGATGATGACGTACCATGCGGCTAATGGCCTGCCTACACTTGGCATCTGCCACCTCTGTCACACTACATGTATTTATGATACATATATCAGCCGTCTCACCTTCAACAACGGTCTTCACGCCAGCATCCTTCAACTGACGACCAACAGTACTGGTCTCTGCAAAGTTGAGTTTACAACCCAGAGTAAAATAAGCAGCTTTCTTTCCTGAAAAGTCATACATGCTGCAAAGTTAGCACAAAACAGAGAAAAAAACAAGATTCTACAAAATAAGAAAACACAACGCATATACTGAAAATCAATAGATTATAAAAAAAGTTCATTCGTAATCACAAAAAAGAGGTCAATACAAGCACATCATATTGAAAAAGTGCGTACCTTTGCAGCGTTTTAGAAAGCAATTGATTGTTTTACAAATTTAAAAGCAAAGAGAAATGAAAAAGTTTGCATTTGTATTCGCAGCTGTAGTAGCAGTTTCTTTCGCATCTTGTGGTAACAAGACAGAGCAGGCTTGCTGCGCTGATTCTGACAGTGTTTGCTGTGACAGCGTTTGCTGCGAGAGCACCGCATGTGACACCGTTGCCGCTGACACTGCTGCCGTTGACACCGCTGCTGTAGTTGCTGAGTAATCAGAAATTACCTCAAAGGTATCATAAAGGGACGTATCCAGGATACGGCCCTTTCTTTTTGCCCCTACCAAACAGGAAGAAGGCCCAAAACAGAAAACATAGAGAAAGTTTGGGCGCAAGAAGGACGACAGATTTACCGAACCCGAACAGTCGGACAAAAAGGGGATATCAGGAAAGAGACTTCAAAACAGGGGTTTCTGACCAGTATTACTTCATAGGCAAAATAAGCACGCTTCTCTGACAATTTATGCATGCTTGTTTTTCAAGACAGAATATAGGTGATTTTCACGATAACGTTTGCACCCTCGGTCGCAAACGTTTGAAACCCCGGTCGCAAACGTTTGCAACCGCTCCCGCAAACGTTTGCGGGAAAATGCATGTTTGGTGATCCTGAAGAGAAAGTTGAACAATATTGAGAAGAAAAAAGGAAACCGCTAAACTTTTAGCAAACATCCACTACGTTTGCATCAAACGCATTCTCCGTTTGGCACAAACTGTTCAACAATATTTATTAAGTCTAATCCCAATCAGTCATTATACAGCAAAGGGTTGTCCCATTTAGGAACAACCCTTTGACATATGTCAGTTTTTCTGAATATTAAGCCTCTGCAGGAACTTCTGCGGCGGGTGCCTCGGCAGGAGCCTCTGTCTCTCCCTCTGCAACTACGGTGAAAGGAACCTCTGCAGATACTTCCTTGTGGAGCTTTACGACAGCCACATACTCACCCACAGTCTTAACATCCTTCACAACGATTGTCTTGCGGTTAATCTC
>JBJFDX010000271.1:0-1814 GCA_051890235.1 Bacteroidaceae bacterium
TATGAGAATGATAAGAGGTCTCTCCCTTACGACTGAGATATTGCTGTCTGAGACTGATGGACCCATCTGCAAGGTAATCATACCAAACCTGGTCCACATAATACCGTCCTCCCTCATTGGCGGCCTTCTTGTAATACAATGGACTCATATCCTTGGAAAGAATACTCTGCAGAGTATCCCGCATCAGAAAATAGTGGTCAAGTTTCTTATTGGTACGTGTAATCAACTCGCTCTGGTATACATCTTTTCCATGCCAGTTCGCATCACGAACCGACATTCGGGCCGTTCCCGCCTTCATCCATACAAACTTCCAATTGAAATATAATGTATAATCGAGGACCTCACCTCCCTTGAAAGCGGTATTAGAGGCAGTACATTGGGCACGCATACCCAGGGGAACTGTCATAAGCATCATACTCACAAGAACGAGGATACCTCGCAGTCCTGTCATTTTCAGATTCCAATCATGTTTCATAGCATTCCATCCTTTACAGGTTAGACAAACTCTCATTACCTTGAACTGCTCCAGATTAAACCTTTCATTAGTTGTGTTCCACCGCCAGGAGTGTTCCCCTGTTATCGTCTCAAGCCTGAACTGTTTCCCTTCTGCCGTTCACGGTCACGCTCAGCATTACGGTTCTTTACCTTTTTCTGCTGATCGGGCTTCTGCTTGGTGATAGCCTTCGGTTTCTGCTTTGCCAATGGCACAGACATTATATCCCAATCCTGTCTCAGGTCCCACTGTGCCTTTAGCGGGAGTGGTTTCCCGAAATAATATACACGTTCAGGTTGCCTTCCTGTTGCATAATCTCCCGTATCCCACAGGCCATTTCCATTTGAGTCAACAAAGCATCGCATGAAGTAATCACCCGGCTTCATATAAAAGAAGTCGGCATTACCGTCCTTATCAGCACGCTGCTTGGCCACCACCTTGTCCGATTTGTCAAGCAATTGAACCACGACTCCTGTATCAGGACTTATCACATGAATAAAAATAGAGCCGAACTCCTCATTCCCCCGCACGCGAAATTCCTGTTTGCTATACTTCGATTCATGACCAAGCACGCTCACCACAGCTGCAGTATCCATTACAAAACGATACTTACGTCCCGGCTCCCACTCAGCATACAAGGTGTATGCCTTATTGGAGTTCTCATCAGGAAGAAAGAGATAGGGAGCAGGCAACCAGTTGGTATCCTTCTGCAGATAGAAATGCAACTTTGTGCTATCCACATGCAAAATGGGTTCCTTGGTTCGGTAATGCATATTCTGGTTGGGATCGAGTCCGCCCGAGGGTTTGAATCCAGCTTCAAGCCAAACACGTGTATAGGGATTTTCCTCAAGGGGAAGCGGCTTCTTTGCTTTCTTCTGCCTGCGCTCACGATCCTTCTCCCATGACTCTATCATTTTGTTGCGTTCAGCCATTATCTTGCCATAAGTTGTTTTTGGAGAGAGATCAAGGGTGTCGGTACGTGGAACCAGTTGCCCAAGCGTATCTGTCTCCAAGTAGGTATAGGTAAACGAGAGTGTATCCTGTCTGCCCAAAAGAGCGGTATCAGTCACCCAATACGTAATCGTGTCATTATGCTCCGAAGCATCCGCCACCAGACAAGATTCGTTGAAATTGAGTCCTTTGATGACAGGCATGCTATCCGAAGGTGCCGTAAAGAAGAAGGTGAAACTGAAAGGGTCAGCATAAACACTCTTTAGAAGATGACGTTCCTGTCCATCCTCAAGGAATGCGAGCAAAACCACATCATCTGGAGTGTAATGGGTGTAAGGCGCTACACGTATGGAATCATACCACACGCTAT
>JBJFDX010000272.1:0-1811 GCA_051890235.1 Bacteroidaceae bacterium
GGACCTCCCAAGCGATACCATAGAAAAGGTAGGTAAGATAAGTAACAGTAAGTAATTCTCACCCGACGCCGCAGGGTTTCGGAAGATTCTATGTAAGAGGTGCTGTTCTGCAATATACGGAGCAGCACCTCTGTTATTCTACACCCTGGCTGAATCTCCTCCGTAGTCCATACTTTTGTAGAGCAAGTCATCACGCCTCATCTCTGTCGAAGACTTGCTGTCCGGATGGGGTACGCCATAGGATAGGTTCTTCGTTCTCTTTTGCTTCTTTCTTCCTCATTTCGTGAGAATCGCGAAAATGCGACCAAGGGGTGGAACGGTTCAAAATACGCGATTCTCAGAGGATGACGTTCTGGGAGTCTTATTGGGAGTGGTGGGAGAATTTTATTCTTATGCAATATTCAGGAAGAATCATACTACGGAAGGTCACTCCTTTTTGCTTTCATCTGGTTCTGCAGAGGAGCAAGGGTTGGATGAGAGGGGAAGCGTGAGTTCGCTATAGTAAGGGATGTCGGGCAAGAAATGATAAGTGTTGTTAGCGTAATCCATTCGGCAACAATAATGCTGGAGTCCGTTGCTGACCACGAGCCAATCGACATGCAGACGCATGTTGTATCGGCAAATCTGATCGAAGACCTGTTGGGTGAGTGTGATATGAGGAGCTTTGTATTCCAGAATCATCAGCGGATGAGCCTGTTGGCTGTAGATGACGGTATCACATCGCTTGCGTGTGTTGCCCAGAGTGATGGCCATCTCGTTGGCCATCAAACCTGCCGGATACCCTTTGTGGGTAACAAGGAAGTGTGTGAAATGCTGCCGCACCCACTCCTCGGGAGTAAGAGCAACATACTTTCGCCGGAGCGGATCGAAGACCATCATACGTCCGTTGGACTTCTGAATCCGTAATTCTGTTTTCGGTAGGTTGAGAGTTTGCATAGGGTTCTCTAAGCTGTATGTTTGACCTCTTGAGTTCATCCATTCATCGTGTTCATTATGAACATTTTCAGGTCATCATGCTTGCAAAGGTATCAAAAAATGGCAGAATGCTTCATCCAAAAGCAAAGAAATGCTATCTTTGCTTTTCAATAAAGAGCAAATACCTCATATAATTATATATAGTAAGGTATATAGGGAATAATAGAATAAGACAGATGAGGACAAAAGAGGAGATTGTGGCCAACTGGCTGCCCAGATACACCAATCATGCCCTGGAGGAGTTTGGCGAGTATATTTTGCTCACTAACTTTAATAATTACGTGGATATCTTCTGTGAGACCTTTGGGGTGGAGAAGCCAGACTATACGTCCAACATGCGTACTGCTACGGCAGACGGAATCAGCATCATTAACTTTGGAATGGGCAGTCCCAATGCCGCCATTATCATGGACCTCCTGAGTGCGATACACCCCAAAGCCTGTCTGTTCCTGGGTAAGTGTGGTGGCATCAGCTCCAAGACCCAGAGGGGTGACCTGGTGCTACCCATAGCAGGAATACGTGGAGAGGGTACCAGCAACGATTATTTCCCTCCCGAGGTTCCTGCTTTGCCGGCATTCATGCTTCAGCGTGCAGTATCCAGTAGTATCCGCGACTTGGGGATGGACTACTGGACAGGAACTGTATACACCACCAACAGACGCGTGTGGGAGTATGATGATAACTTCAAGGAATACCTGCGAGCCACGCGGGCAATGGCTGTAGACATGGAGACGGCCACGCTGTTCACCTGCGGATTTTCTAATCATATTCCCACAGGAGCCTTGCTGCTGGTGAGTGACAATCCTATGACTCCAGACGGAGTGAAAACGAGCGAG